>DUAG01000082.1 GCA_012960925.1 Candidatus Manganitrophaceae bacterium | reverse complement strand
ATTCTGACTTATGTGAAAGGCAAAGTCGTGTGGCAGGGTGAAGAGATCAAACCCAACGCCCCGATCCCGGGGTTGGATTAGGGAACTACCGCGAAAGAACCGTTCCCTCAGCTAGGTAGCGTGCCACACTGGGGGTGTGGAGGTCGGGAGTTCAAATCTCCCCGGTCCGACCATTTTCTAGCCCTGTTTTTACAGAGCTTTTTGTTCTCAACCGTTACCATTGCATGTTCTCGGCTATATCCTTACTGACTAGTCATCATTGATTACGAAAATACATGCCCGGAAAACGACCAGAACCATCCTTCGAATTCGTCCAGCTTCTGACCAGTCATCAGAGCCGACTATACGCCTATGTCCTGTCGCTTCTTGGCGACCGCACTCAGGCGGAGGATGTCATGCAGGAGACCAATGCCGTTCTCTGGCGTAAAGCGCATGACTTCAAACTCGGCACTAACTTCGGTGCTTGGATGCTCAAAGTCGCTTACTTTCAGGTCATGGCTCACCGCCGCAGGATCACCCGGGATCGCCTTGTTTTCGACGATGACTTCCTTCTAGATATTGCTGAAGACGCGCAGCAGCAGTCCGAGCGGCAAGAAGAAAAACAACGACTTCTGGGCGACTGTATCGGAAAACTAAACGAACGTTATCAGGAACTCATCCGCCGTCGATACACCGAAGGTGCTACTCTGAAATCCATAGCCTCTCAAAGTGGTCAGTCAGAGAGCTCAATTAAGCAGGCACTTTTCAGAGCGCGCAACGCTTTGATGGAGTGCGTCAAACTTCAACGCCCGGAGGAAGCTGTATGACAGAAGAAGAGAAAAAAGAACTGGAGTTTCTCCTCATGGAACTTACGGAGGGCGAGCTTTCGTCGGAACAAAGCCACCGTTTGGTGGAGATGATTCGCCAGCATCCGGCGGCAAAACAACAGTACCTCGAATACTGCCAGGTTCATACCATGCTTGCATGGGAGCACGGTGTATTGGGGGGGCTTCAGATGCCTGATATTTCAAATACACCCGAAGTTCCCTCAGATTCCGTCGGCTTATGGAAACCATTGGCCGTGGCCGCGGCGCTGGTGCTCGCCGGAGTGGTTCTGTGGTTGCAATGGGGGACACCATCAAAAATGAAACCAGGCGAAACGGTTGCCTATCTCACCCGGAGTGTGGTCCCCAGTCTGAAGCTGTTCGGCGCATCGTCTGATTTCAACAATGGCAGCGCCGTGCGAACCGGCAGTTACCAACTCGACGAAGGCCTTGTTCAAATCACTTTTGAATCAGGGGTCGAAGTGGTCATCGAAGCACCGGCTTCTTTCGAAATTCATGGCCCTGAGTTCATGATTTTGAACGAAGGACGTCTGGCGGCCAATGTAACTCCGGAGGGTGTCGGCTTCACCGTGGAAACTCCGGATGCTGAAGTGGTTGATTACGGCACAGAATTCGCCATCGAAGTCGTGGGCGATCGCAGTAGTGAAGTCCACGTGTTCAAAGGGGAAGTGGAAGTGCGACCCAAACAAAAGGACACCTTGATGGATCCGGTTCGTCTTGTCACGAATCAGGCGACTCGCATCAATCACTCGACTTTCATCCCTCTAAGCATCTCCGTAGACGATCAGAGATTTCTCAGAAGTCTCGATGAGCCGGACCCAACCTATAGTGAAAGCATTCGTGAACTCCTCCCGCTCGCTTACTATCGCATGGCGGTCATCGACGACGGACATACCTTGAAGGATGCCGCCAAAGGTCATGATAATACGGCCTCAGTAGTGAAAGGTGGCAGGCGCCGCCAACCATTCGCTCCGGGCCGTATCGGTTCATCCCTTCGTCTGGATGGGCCTAGAAGGGGAGGGTATGCACAGATCTCCTCAAGCCTGGAACTCCCAACAACAGAGTTCACCATCATGGCTTGGATCCGCACCAAGACCTTGCCAAGGAACGCCGTTCTCGTCTCAGACATGAATCTCTCGGGCGACGAAACATTGCGCTTTGGGCTTGTTGGCGACCATGGGCATTTGGGCCTCACCCTCGCCAACGGAAAGCGATTTCTACAGATCGTAGATTTGTCACCTTTACCTCTCGAAGACTGGACGCATGTTGCCGTCGCAAAGACGAGTGAAGGTTTGTGGCTATATAGAAACGGAGTCCTCATTTCCTCAGAGCCTTTAAATGGGTTTCAAGCACAACCGCACAACCCTTTCAGCATCGGGGGAATCCCTAAAAAGTCCGACGGCGAGAAACGGAATCAACGATCGGGTTTCTGGCATGGACGGATTGACGAACTTGCCTTCTTCGGATTCGCTCTGACGAACGAACAGATCGAGAACCTTTTTCACCTCACTTTATCCAATTAAATATTAATAGTAACCATGAGACTTCGAAACGTCCTACAAGCACTAACCATCAGTTTGATCGGAATGCCCTCCATCGTCTTGGCGGAAGAGAAACCGAACATCGTCATTATTCTCACAGATGACCAGGGCTATGCCGACGTCAGCTACAATCCGCATTCCCCGCCGGAAGTCAGTACGCCGAACATCGATGCCCTCGCTCATTCGTCCGTCATCTGCACTCAGGGCTACACCAGTGGTCACGTGTGTTCGCCGACTCGTGCAGGACTCATGACAGGTCGCTATCAGCAACGGTTTGGGATTTACACAGCCGGAGAGGGGGGCTCAGGGGTTCCGCTTGATGAAGTGTTTATTCCTCAGCGACTCAAGCCAGCCGGTTATGCCTCTGGTGCACTAGGTAAGTGGCATCTCGGTCTCACTAAAGAATACCACGCCATGAATCGAGGGTTCGATGAGTTCTATGGCTTCATGGGACGCGGCGCACATCCCTACTTTGACCACTCAGACATGGATCACCCCATCTATCGTGGCCTCAAACCCATCAAAGAAGAAGGCTACCTCACCACTCGAATCACTGAGGAAGCGGTCGATTTTATCGATCGCCACAAGGAGGAGCCTTTCTTTCTCTATGTCGCATACAATGCAGTGCATTCTCCACCGGAGGCCCCCGAAGAAGACATCAAGAACGTTACCGGGGACAAAAAACGCGACACCCTGATGGCCATGATCAAACACCTCGATATGGGAGTGGGGGAGATTGTGAACTCGCTGAAGAAACACGACATTTTTGACAATACACTGCTCATCTTTCTCACGGACAATGGCGGTTCCGGTGCCATGAACGCCAACAATGCACCGCTTCGCGGCTTCAAGCAGATGGACTACGAAGGAGGAATTCATGTCCCGTTCATAGTGTCGTGGCCGGCTCAACTGGAAGGCGGGAAAAAGTGCGACGTTCCCATGTGGTCGATTGATTTGTTTGCCACGGCTCTCGACGCTGCCGGGCTTCCCATGCCAAAGGACAAGCTCCTTGACGGCAAGAGCATCTTGCCCGCCCTCAAAGATAAGACTGACAAACTCCACGGCGAATTGTATTGGAGTTCTGCGGGTGCCAAAGGAAAGTGGGCGATTCGTTCTGGGAATTGGAAACTGGTCGCAGAGAAAGATCGTGTTGAACTCTTCGATCTTGAAAAAGATCTCAGCGAAACCACAGACCTTGCTGCAAAACACCCGAAAGTGGTTTCCGAACTCACGGCCAAATACAACGCATGGCTCGACGAAATGGCGGACCCGGTAAGCAAGCAGGAAAAACGCTGGAATCCTGATGCCGGTGCACCAGCTAAAAAGATGTCAAACAAAGAGAAGAAAGCTGCACGCGAAAAAAAGAAAGCTGAACGCATCAAAGCACGCGAAGCAAAGAAGAGCAGCCAAACCCCTGAATCATCCAAATGATCCACCTCGTATGGAGCGCGATCTACCACATGCAATTATCCAAAAAACTCACCATGAAAACTTTTCTCTCATTTTCGATCTTCTGTTTGTCGACATTGGTTGCCACTGTCGCTCGCGGAGAGCGTCCTAACATTATCATGTTTCTGATCGACGATCAGAATCCATCAAGCATTGCCTCATTTGGGGGCGATACCTACACGCCTAATCTCGACCGCATGGCTGAGGAAGGAATGAAGTTTACTCGGGCTTACGTCAGCAGCTCGGTTTGTACTCCATCTCGATACAGCTTCCTGACCGGTCGGTTTGCTGGTAACTCGCATAGCAAACTCTACGCCGAAGCGGTAGGCGGCAAAGAGAATCAGGGGCTTCCCAATTTCAATGTCGCACTGGAACGCGACAAGATGAATGTCGGAAATGTTCTCCGTGAAGCCGGTTATATCACCGGGTTTGTTGGGAAGTTTCATCTCACTTCAAGTTTGGATTTTCCCGAGTTCTACAAAGGCAAAGAGAGATGGATCAACATTCCCAAAGATGCAAGTCCCGGGCCTGAAGCCTCGGCTCAGTTTAAGCACAACGAACTCTGGATGCGTCGTTACCTCAAAACGCTCGGCTTCTCTTGGGCGAAGAACGTCTACGCGGAAAATATGCATTCACCCTATTCCATGCACAACGCAGAATGGACGACGGTGGCAGCCCTAGAGTTCATTGAGGAGAACAAGGGCGGCCCCTTTTATCTTCATCTTTGCAGTACCTTACTGCACGGGCCGGATAAGTCCTGGCGAAAATCCATGGATCACCCGCTCGTAACCGGAGAGGGGGAGGTTGAAAGTCTTCCAGAGGTAATGACACCGCGTACAGAGCTTCTCAAGACAATCACTAAAAAAGGTTTCGATCCTAACAGTCATGTCGCTGGTGAAGCGTGGATCGACGATTCGCTTGGGGCGATTCTCCGTAAGCTAAAGGAACTCGGAATCGATGACAACACGCTGGTTATTTTTGCACCTGATCACGGTCGCGATGGCAAAGCATCCGTCTTTTCACACGGTAGTTGTCAAGTGCCCATGATCATGCGTTGGCCAAAAGGAATCGCTGCAGGGCAGGTGTGTGAAGAACTCGTGCAGAATATCGACCTCGTGCCCACTTTCTTCGAACTGGGTAAAGCGGAAAAACCGGAGTCTTACCGGATCGATGGGCAAAGCCTCACCCCTCTTTTCAAAAACGGAAAAGCCAATGATTGGCGGGATCATCTCTATCTCGAAATGGGAGCTGCGCGGGCGACGATCACGAAAGATTGGTCTTACATTGCCGTTCGCTACACCAAAGATCAGATCGCAGCGATCAAGAGAGCCGCGCCGCAAAACTTACCCAAAGCCATGTCCTACATTGGACGTCTGGGCATCGGAGTCAGAGGGGCCGATCGCCCCGGCTTCTTTGATGAAGATCAACTCTACCACCTTAAGAGGGATCCCAAGGAAATGAAGAACCTAGCCTATGAACAGGCTCATGCTACACGCATTAAAGAAATGCGCTATCTCATGCAGCAGGACCTCAAAGTCATTGGTCGCCCTTTTGGCGAATTCATTCCTGGTGGGAACGCCGCTGAACCCGGCCAGGTCGACAAGCAGATCGAAATCGTTAAACAACTCGAAATTCGGGGCAAAAAGGTAACGGTGCCAGAAGCGTTGAAGGAAAAACTCGGAGTTACCGATGAACCAGCTCCCGACGACAAAGCAAGAAGAAAAGCGGAACGTGAAGCGCGTAGAAAGGCTCGCGAAGAGGGCAAGTCAACCAATCAGAAAAACTCGGATAAATAATCCCGTGAAAGCTCCTTTCACTCACTTTCTTTTGAGCTTGTCTGTATTTGTTTGGTGCACTGCAGGATATGCCAAGAATCTACCGAATTTTGTGTTCATCATGACCGATGATCAGGGGTACGGCGATCTAGGATGCTATGGGCACCTTGCGATTAAGACTCCCAATATCGACAAGATCGCTAAGCAAGGGGTGCGCTTTACCAACTTTTATGCGCGGCACAAGTGCTCTCCGGCTCGTGCATCTCTTATGAGTGGCTCATACAATTTTCGTGTTGGAATTGGTTCTATTGTTCACCCTCATTCCAGCGTCGGCATGTGTAAAGAGATCGTTACGATTCCAGAAATGCTGAAGGAAAAAGGGTACACCAGTGCGCTTATTGGAAAGTGGCATCTTGGGCATGCTCTCGGATATCTGCCGACAGATCAGGGTTTTGACTTTTACTTTGGAGTTCCGGGAACCAACCACGGGGACGGTATGAATCACGGGTTGCCAGTTGCCGACGGGTTCAAGCCGGGCGGAGGTTTGACGATGGAGGCTTACAAAGCCGATTCAGGGAAAGGTGTTCATGGCCGTTCAACGATCCTGATGCGTAACAACAGAGTGATTGAGTGGCCAACGGATATCACCCAGCTGACCAAGCGCTACACTCACGAATCTGTGCAGTTCATTAAACAGAATAAGAACAAGCCGTTCTTTCTCTATATCGCTCACGGTACGCCGCATCACCCATACACTGTGGATGCCTCGTTCCGGGGGAAGAGTGCTCATGGTCTCTACGGGGATATGATCGAGGAGATCGACTGGTCGGTAGGAGAAGTCCTCAAAGCACTAAAAGAAAACGGCCTTGAGAAAAAGACGATTGTCGCCTTTACCTCGGACAACGGGGCGGATTCAAAGCCCGACCGAAATGGCAATAAAGAGAAAGGTTCGAATCTGCCGCTCAAAGGTTGGAAGGGGAGCAGCGATGAAGGCGGCGTTCGTGTGCCCTTCGTCGTCACCTGGCCGGGAACCTTACCGGAAGGGAAAGAAACCGGGGAAATGGCGTCGCTGATGGATATCCTGCCGACCTTTGCCGCCCTCGCGGGCATTGAGCCCAAAACCCCACAGAAGATCGACGGCAAAGATATTTTCCCGGTCATGCAGTGTCTTCCCGATGTGAAGTCGCCGCACCAGTACCTCTACTATGCGGGAAACATCGCCAGAATTACCGGGGCGCGCAATGAGCGCTTCAAACTGACCAGCAGAGGCAAACCCGGCCTGTACGATCTGCAGTCGGACCTGGGAGAAACGAAAGATGTGGCGGCGGAGTATCCGGAAGTCGTGCAGGAGCTTGAAGCCGCGATCGAGGCCTTCCAAAAGGATCTCGATAAACACTCGCTGGAAGCGCCGTTCGATGCCGGTCAGGCAGCGTACAAGGCGAGTAAACAAAAGAAGCCTTCGAAGAAAAAGGGGAAATAGATTTTCTATTAACCGTAAAACCACAAAGAACTACAAACGCATATTTAGAAATTGAAATGAAACCTACGTTAAGACGACTTTTGGCCGGTGTTGCGCTGGCAGCACTTTTTGCTGCACCAGTGTTAGCGGAAGAAAAACCGAACTTTGTGATTGTAATTGCGGACGACGTCAGTTGGTCAAGTTTTGGCTGTGTTGATGGGGGCTTGTATACCCGGACGCCGAATATCGACAAGCTTGCTCGTCAGGGGCTTCGTTTTACAAATTTCATGTGTTCCGTGGCCCAGTGTGGCCCATCGCGGCATGAGCTTTACACAGGTTTACTGCCGCCAACCAGTGGTGTTTACAGCAATGGGAGTAAGCCTAGGAAAAAATATAAAAATATAGCCAATTACCTCGGAGAGCTAGGCTACATGGTCGGTTTGACTGGGAAGACCCATTTTGACGTTTCGGCTTTTCATAAAATTTCCGGGTTTGAAAGTAATGGGAATCATATGGCCCCTACATGGGAGATGAGTGGGGTAAAACGGTTTATGGAAGATTCCAAGGCTCAGGATAAACCATTCTGTGCAGTCATAGCTTCAGTCAATGCGCATCACCCATGGACGGTTGGTGATCCGTCTCATTTTCCCCTAGACCAGATAGTAGTTCCTCCTCACATGGTGGATACCCCTGCTACGCGTGAGGCTTTGGCGATACATGCGGCTGAAGTGGAAGTTCTCGACAATCAGGTGGGCGCCACCATGAAGTTGCTGGACGATCTGAAGCTGGCAGACAACACGGTTCTGATATTTTTGAGTGAACAGGGAACCGCATTGCCGAATGGCAAATGGTCGGTCTATGACTACGGAACCAGGGCGCTCTGCCTCGTGCGCTGGCCGGGCAAAATCAAGCCAGCTGTCACAGACGCAGTTGCTATGTATTGTGACATCTCTTCTACGTTGGTGGACATTGCCGGAGGGGAGGCTCCCGCGACGGACGGCAAGAGTTTGTTGCCCGTTTTGAAAGGAGAAACCTCTCATCATCGCGACCATGCTTACCTGGTTCATCAAGCCGGCGGTTATACGCAAAGAGCCATTCGCAACAAGGAGTTCAAGCTGGTCTGGAATCCGGAACGGGAGGTTGACTACTATCTTGATGTGTTGATGAAGCCCACCAGCGGTAAGTTTTTTGCCAAAGTCTGGAGAGAATGGCTGAAAAAAGCCCAAACGGATCCTGCGGCCCAGGCAAAAATCGACCGTGTGGTGAAGCATCCTGAGTTTGAACTTTATGATATCAAGAATGATCCGTGGGAGTTGAACAACCTGGCTGACAACCCTGAGTACACTCAAAAACTCAGGGAGATGCACGCGCAGCTTAAAGCCGATATGGAGAAGCTGAAGGATGCGTTCTCAACGGTCGATCCAAAGGATGCCAAAAGGGCCAAAAAAGGAAAACCCGAACGACCGAAAGGAACCGACCCCGTGGAGAAACCGGGGCTAACCGATAAACAGAAAAAGAGAGAAGCAAGGAAGCAGGCGAGGAAAAAAGGCGAAGATGAACAAGCGGAATAAATCAGAAGTGATGACGCTAAAAAATGACTTCTAAGCTCCTCTGGATGGGTGGATGCATTGGATCGGGGTTCGAGTCTATTCGTGATCCCAGAGTCCATTTAGGATGCTTAAAACGTATCCTGCGAGCGCATCCGGTAACGGTTGATTGGTTTGATAATGATGATCTTGGAGGAAAAAGTTGGAACCACAAATGGTTCCAATAATAGAATCAAAATAACACTATTATACTGTTCTAAAACTACATAGACAACCACACTGGGGGTGTGGAGGTCGCGAGTTCGAACCTCGCCAAGGGGGACATGGAGAAGGTGACAGGTGCTGGTTGTCCGCAACAATCAACTGACCGATGTGAAGGGTCTGGAAAAGCTCACGCAGTTAAGAAGTCCGTCTCGGAGAGAAACACAAAAGTACTGTCCCATTGGCCTCGGTCGGTTACCCTCTGGCCACTTCATTATGCGAATTTTGCTGTTCATTATCACAGGGCTCTTCTTTTTAAGCTCAAGCCTCAAGGCCGCCAACCAATGGCCCACGTGGCGTGGGCCTAATGCCAATGGTACCGTTACCTACGGCAATCCGCCTTTGCAATG
>DUAG01000081.1 GCA_012960925.1 Candidatus Manganitrophaceae bacterium | reverse complement strand
TGAGAAACACTGCTGATCCTACCGCAGCTTGCCTCTCTTTCCAACTACCAAAGTTGCACTTACTTGTTGAATTCACGCTTCATTGAAACATTCGTAAAATATATTAGAGATTTCGAGGCCGAATCCTCTAATATCTGCCTTTTGACGTCCACGGTTTTTTGTCCATGAATTTAACTTAAACTCAATCTCTTCGACCAAACCAGAAAGTTCTTTCTCAATGTTTCCAGAAAGGTCCCATGTTTCAGTTATATTATGGTTTTTTTTACTTCCATTTTGTGGAATAAAGTGATCCTTTCCGCCTACTTTATCGAGGAAGTAGAAAGGAATTTTATGCTCCTCATTAAGGTATCCTTTTTTTAGATTACTCAAGTACGAGATTGTTTTATTAAAATTTAATAACATGGGACTAGCGTAGTCTTTCATACATTGTAATGATGGATGCTCTTTTAGAGAAATCCTTTGGTGGCAAATAAAGGATAGGTGTCTAAGGAAATTATGAACTTTATCTTGATCGTAGTTTCTCAATATCTCCAAGAAACCTGTCCTCTCTTCATCCGAAAATTTGTATTCTGTGAATGTAATCTTATCATTTGTGCCGGGGAAGTTTTCCTTGACCTCAAACTTATCCATTATTATTGTCCTCCAACTGACCAACATTTTTCCTCTGGATATCCGTTGCGTGGGCTTTTAATAATTCAGCCGCCCGGCTTGCCGCTTTCTTTTTCGCACCTGGCAAGAAATCAACGTACCTCTTCGTCATGGCGTGGTTCTTATGGGTCAACAGTTCACCGATCATGTCAATCGTAAATTCCCCGGAGTTGGCAAGGGTCACGGCCATGTGATGCCTCAAACCGTGAAAAATCCGGAAGCTCTTAGGCAATTTCGCCTCAGTCTTTATTCGGTCTACCGCGCTGGAATCTATTCGTTGTTTCCCGTAACGACCAGGGAATAAAAAAAGGCATCCAGGGAAGCGTTTCTCCCTCCAGGCCATCTGCGCTTGGAGGATTGTTTCAACGGGCTCAGACATCGGGATTTCGGTAGTCCTTCCTCCCTTTGGATTCCGAAGTCTGATGATCTTTTGTACGAAATCACAGTCACGATCTGCAAGTTTAAAAATTTCCCCCCGCCGTAGGCCGGTCAGCCAGACAACTTGAAGCATTCGAGATACATCTTTACTCGGCCAGCGTTCAAGGACCTCCATCAAGCTCTGTGCCTCTTCAGGGGTTAAATATTCCGTGACCTCGTTGTCTTTTTTGGGAAACTTTATCTTGAAGGAGAGAGGGAGGCAAAGTCCTTGTTCGACTCCGTAATTGATGAGCCGCCTCAGCAACTCAAGGGTGTTAAAAACAGTGGCCGGGGCATGGTCCCTCATATCTCTTTTGACCCGCTCAACGTCAAGAGGGGAGAGCGTATCAACCCTTTTCCTTGAAAAGGCTTTCTGTAGGTGTTTTTCGTAGCGATTGAGGTCAGTCGTTCTTCCTTTAAGATTTAAGCCACGCTCGCTTTCAAAGTAGGCAGTCCTCAACTCTCCAATCGTTCGATTTGTCTTCTGCCTTTCAAAACGTATTTCCTTGGCCGATTGGACCTTTTCCTTGTGTCGGGCGGTCTTAACCCTATTCGCTCGGAGTTCGGCGGCGACTTCAGGCGAATATCCTTCCGATCTCCATCCAACTTTCTCTGTTTTCTTGAAGCCGTCAACTTTGAATGTAATGTAGTAACAAACATCCGGCTTTCCTCGGTGTTTTTTATTTTCGGAAGCATAGCAAAAAACACCTGTCCATTTGACCGTGTTCACTTGTTGGAGTATGCTAGCCATGTCGCCACCGTCCTTCGGGTTACGGTTCTAACTTTTCGCCCCTATTTCGCCCCTATCGGCTAAAATAGATTAAAATTCATTAAAGTAACGAAGGTATATTACCCGATAAATATAGGTTTAAGCAAGTGATATTAAAGGGAATTAATGAAAAGATAGGAAGGGCAAAAGAAGTAGTGCCACGGGCTCATAACCCGAAGGTCAGAGGTTCAAATCCTCTCCCCGCAACCAATTTTCCCATGATGCGCAATCATATCCCTAGAATCTGGTCACGTCAATGTGGCCTCAACTTTATGGATGATGTTCGCAAGAGCGGTCTCTTGCTGTGATCCGGAGAAATATTCCTCCCATTCTTGTCTTTTTTCTCCTCTTTTTAAGTGTTTCTGTATTACTTCCTGGAGGGGCCTATGCCCAGTCTTCCCCCGCGCCGGAGGCTATTTTACGGGCATCCGCCAAGCGGATGTACGCGATGGAGGACCAAACTGCCAACGTAATTTTTCGGGTGATCGGGCCGGACGGGGTTGAGAAGAAGACCCGCTTCAAGCTGTACTGGAAGAATAAATTCGGACAGGATAATCTCAACAGCAAGACACTCCTTGTGACGGAGTCGCCTTCTCAGACGAAAGGCCAAAAATTTTTGGTCTGGGAATATGTCGAAGAGGACAAGGCTGACCTTTGGCTCTATCTCCCGGAGCTGCGCCAGGTCCGTCGGGTCCAGCCGGGCCGTCATAATCATGATGGGGAGGAGGAATCTGACCTGCTCTTTGAAGACATGCATCAGAGGCGGATAGAGGTTGATGTACACCGTCTTCTTCCGGAGAAGAATGTGAGGGGAGAGGCTTGTTTCGTGATTGAAAACCGTTTAAAAGAAAATAAACTCTACGGAAAGACGATCACTTATATCTCTAAAACGCAGGGAACGATCCGAAAGATTGAATACTTTTCTAATGAGGGTTTCCTTCTGAAGACCCAGTATATCGAATGGACACAACTTGGAAAAGTCTTTGTCTGGAAGGCCTCCCAGATCTTTAACGCCAAGTCACGTAGAAAAACATTTATCGAGGTGAGCGACGTCAAGATAAACCTCGGTCTTTCCGATACCATTTTCTCTGAGAGAGCGCTTCGGCAGTAGGTTTCCTTCAGATACGGCATCGTTGATCTAAACGCTTGACTCCATCCCCTCTTTTTATTAAAGTTAAACTGCTCTCATATTGATTGGATCTTGGGGGATCGTCTAATGGCAGGACAACAGATTCTGGATCTGTCTATCGAGGTTCGAGCCCTCGTCCCCCAGCCAATCGCTTTCTTTTTTATTATCAATAGCTTGTGAAGTCTCCTCCTCTGGGGACTTCTCCTTGCTCTCCTCGTTGGTCACGGTTCTAGTCACGGTTCCAGCTAAACTTCCCCGGTTCACAGCATCCTGTAGGTACTCTGGCGTAAGGTGTGAATAGCGCATAGTGGTTGTGATATCTCTGTGTCCAAGTATCTCCTTCACCGTGTAGATACTCACCCCGGCCATGACGCGCCGTGAAGCCGCCGTGTGCCGAAGCGTATGCCAACAGGCCCCTGTGACTCCTGTCCGTTTGAGGGCTGGCGTGTAGATCCTATTGATGAACGATTGGGCGCTCTGGGGCTTTCTGGGGTCTGTAGCGCATGGAAAGACCCATGGTGAGGATAGGAAAGAAACGAATGACCGGAGGATTTCTTTCGCACATTCACTCAACGGGACATGGCGGGTCTTTCCCCCTTTTGGAAGCGGAAGAACCAGGGTAGACGTTTCAAGAGATATCTGATCCCATCTAAGTTTAAATTGCTCTTCTCTTCTTAACCCCGTTTCGATTGCAAAGGCGACAAGCTTCCAGTCCTCCGGCTGCATTATCTTTTGAAGTTCGTTCAATTCATCATCAGACAGGAACCGGGTCCGCATCTCTTCCGGGAAGAACTTGATCCCGCTTACAGGGTTCCTATTTATCTTCCCGTCCTCAACGGCCAACATGAGGACACGCCGGAGATAGGCAAAATGGCGGTTGATGGTGGCGGGTTTTCTATTCCCTCGTTTCTCCATCTTCTTTTGCAAGCGGCGACACTCACCAGTTGTGATCTCCGTCAAGATCCGCTTTCCAAGAAGAAGGGACCAGAAGCGACCATAGCGCTCCTCATTGCGAACCCCCCGGTTTGTCGAACCCTCCAAACAGAGTTTAATCCAAACCCGCAAGGTGATATCTTTTGATTTGTCATATTTCTCAGGGAAGTATCTCTTTTCCCGGATGTCGGCCTGTAGCCGACCATAGATGGCTTTTGCTTGGGTCTTATTATCGGCCCTGTAACGCTTCTCACGGCCATTGACGTAAATTCTGACCCACCACTTATCGGAACCCTTCGGATGTTCAAGAATACCCTTATCCTTGCCGTGTTTTCTTGCCATTCCTGGCCTCCCTTTTAGCCGCTTTCTGTCCATTTGTTTTCCAATGGAATTTCATTCTGCCTGCGTTGTTCCTGCAATCCTCAGAACAAAATATTTTTCCTTTGCGCCCACCGGTGAAGAAGCGTTTGCAACAGTAATACTTACAGCGCGATACTTTCACATCATCGGCAATATCGTCAATCAGTGCAGCATAAAGGGCTTGTTTGAAGTCAATCGGTACATATTGGCGGAAGATCCCCGGATGGCTCCCAATGGTGTCGTCCTCCTGGTATCCTATAAAAACCGCCGCCTTGGTCCCCGAAATTTCATGGTTTAGGACATCCTTCAAATATTCAGCAGAAAGACTACTACCCGGCGCATCTTTCGATGAGGGACCACCTTTCACAACCTCCATCCATTTCAAAACGCGGCGCATTTTATCCACCTCACACCAAAAGTCATCAAGCGGATAAACCTCCGCCCGGACGCCACCTTTTGCGGTCTTCCTGTAACGATCAAGTTCCATCCGTTCATAATGTTCGGTGGAGTATTCGCAAGGGATTTTATCCCCCCTTAAAAGCTCTCCGAAGTTGACTGACTCGAACCCGTAAGAGGCGCGAGGCAAAGCGGCCCGGCTTGCGGCCTCCCCCGACTCCTTGGTGTCTTTATATAACCGGTTGGGATTGAACGGAAGGCCGTAGCGGTTGGCGTATTCAAGAATGTGGTCATCCTTGCGGCAATTGACATTTGAGAAGACAAGATAGGGGGGGTCGGTTTCCTTTTGACGCTGTAATGGATCATATCCGCCCCCTGTAACCCGGCTTACAGCGACAAGAGCCCGGCCCATCGGAAGATCCTTCAGGACGTACTCGTAGCAATCATAAATACTGCATGGGCTTTCAAGTTTGAATGGTTTTTTCATCATATTCTATGGTTTATTCCATCTTGTATATAGAATTAAACCATATTACCCTTTGATAGTCAAATAGATAACAGGAATGGAGGTAGAGAAAATGGAAAAAAGACTACTGCGTGTGCCGGAAGCGGCGGCCCGGCTTGCAATTCGTGAATCGACAATCAGGAAATGGATAATTTTGAAGAAGATTAGCGTCGTACGCATCGGGCGCACGGTTACCATCCCGGAAGAGAGTATTGAAAAAATAATCCGTGACGGCTATTCAGCCGCCTTACCGGAGGGATAGTATGGAGACGGAAATACTAATAAGTCGTGAACAATTGGCCCTTTCGTACGTCCGGCGGGGTTGGTCCCTGGTCCCTCTTCGGGGGAAAACAAAAATACCAGCCCCGAAGGCCTGGCAAAACTTACCCCCGACAACGGAAGAAGAGGCGATCCAGTACGTACGAAGCGGAAACAATATCGGGCATCATCGTTGTTGATCCGGATAGCCCTCTAGGAATAGCTGGTGTATCAATTTAAACAAGAATGGAATCGGAATGGTTGTTTTTGGTTCGATAAAAAGATTATCGAAAATAAAAACTGGGCGGCCTTACCAAAGGCTTCAAAATCGGTTTTCCCAGTGATTGCTTGCCACAGAAATGAGAAAGGTGAAGCCTTCCCAGGGGAACTGACTATCGCCATCCTTTGTGGACGCGATGAGAAAACTGTCCGGCTTGGAATCAAAGGATTGGAAGGTTTTCCCGACATTAAGATTCAGAATTATGTGACGAAAAGAGGCCGTCGGTCAAAGAAGTTTTTCATCTCTAAGCCCCCTCAAGATAAAGGTCGAGCATTCCCTTTTTATAAAAGTGTCCTTGAGGGAGGGAATTGGCTTCACCTCTCGCCATCGGCACAAGCACTTTATCCAGTCATGAGATATTTTGGATATTTTGATTCTGAGATTCCTGAACTTCACTGTGAGTATGAAGAATACGATTCTTCCTATTTTGATGAAGCATATAGGACCAGAGATTGGGATTTATGCGAGGCTGAATTGGGCATATTAGCGGAGTACGCAAAGATAAGCATCCGGGCAGTAAGGCCTGCTTTGAGAAATCTAGAGAAATATCACTTGATTGAGAATTACGTGGATGAGAGTCGTAAAGGATGGAAAGTTTTTTTACGTTCCAATTTTTATTACGCAAGAGATTATTTGAATGAAGGAATAATGAAACGATACGCCACTCCTGGTACAGAGTGAAAAAATTACCAAATGATGGGGAAAAAAGTTTCCAGGGCGTTCCGTTTTCAAGAAAAAATTACCGGGTAAGTATGTATTAAGAAAGAACTTAAAAAGTATTTAAAAAGTATTAACGAGAGTCGTCGAAAAATATTTTCAACGACCTGCGTCTTTAACTCCTTTTTTTGAAGGGAAAAGCCAATCAAAAAACCCGGCCACCAAGGAATAGAAATTGGAACCGACGAGATATGAAACCATGGCGATTAAATATTACGAAAAGTTTACTTCGGGACAGAAAGAGAACGCAATACTAACTCTTTCTTGGGGTTTCTTAAAAAGAAGGAATTAAAAGGGTTAAAGGTGCGGGTGGCCCAAACAACTTAGGAGGAACCTCATGGAAGAAACAAAGTTCTCGATCATGGCAAATAACTATTTCATGAAATGGCGTACAGCAGAGGAAACCATCAGGACTCAATGTGAAGCAATAACAGAACTCGGAGACGAATGTACACGACTGCGAAGAGAGAATTATTCTCTGCGTGATGCTCTCAATGAGAGGGCAAGGGCAACTGCCAACACAAACATATAGGAGGAATGATATGGAAAGAAAAGATTTTCACCCCACAGCGAACATTTTCCCCTTGATGCAGGGGAAAGAGTTTTCCGACCTTGTTGCCGACATCAAGGCACACGGCCAACGTGATCCCATCTGGTTGCACCCCGACAAGTGCATCCTTGATGGCCGGAACCGTTACCTAGCTTGCATGGAGGCGGGGATCGAGCCGAAGTATTCATTGTGGAACGGCGAAGGGTCCGAGCTTTCCTTCGTGATCAGCTTAAACCATCTCAGACGGCACTTAGATCTGAGTCAGAGGGCTATGGTGGCGGCCAATATTGCCAATATGGGAGAGGGCAGACCTAAAAAAACTCCGCAAATTTGCGAAGTAAAAACAAGAGATGAAGCCGCTGAAATGCTCAACGTCGGAACCCGCTCTTTGGATAGTGCCTTAAAAGTAAAGCGAGAAGGAACCCCTGCCCTCATCCAGGCCGTGGAGTCCGGCAGGATCCCCGTATCCAGTGCCGCTGAACTCGCCGACAAGGAACCGGAGTTTCAGGAATCCGTTGTCGAAAGAGTCCATACGGGAGTCAAGCTGACCGAAGCCATCCGCCAGACAAACCACGAGATGAAAATAGAAGCCCCTGAATTGCCTTCCGGTAAATACCGGGTCATCTACGCGGATCCGCCGTGGTCATACGGGAACAGCGGCCTTGACGGCTACGGCCATGCAGAGCGGCACTACCCTACCATGAGCATTGAGGAGTTGGGGAAGGTGGGGGTCAGGGACATCGTAGAAGACGACGCGGTTTTATTCCTTTGGGTGACTTCCCCGATGCTTCAAGTTTGCTTCAAGGTCATTGAGGCGTGGGGGTTTAAGTATAAAGCGTCTTTTGTTTGGGACAAGGTGAAACACAATTTCGGACACTATAATTCCGTCCGGCATGAATTCCTTTTGGTGTGTACGCGTGGATCTTGTACGCCGGATAAGGGGAAATTATTCAACAGCGTTGTTCGGGTTGAACGGACAAAAACGCATTCCGAAAAACCGAGTCAGTTTAGAGAAATTATTGACACCCTTTATACTAAGGGAAAGAGAATTGAATACTTTTCACGAGCCACCGCCAAGGGATGGGACCAGTTCGGCAACGAACCGGAATAAAGACCTGGCAAGACAGAAATACAACAAGGACTACTACGAAAAGAAACGAAAGGAAGGCAACGAATTTTGAGGGAGGGACGCATGGCACCAGCAACCTTGTGGCGGCCTGTCATTCGTGCAATTCATTGAAGCATGCTAAGACATTTATGGAATGGATGGAGGAAATTCAAGAACCGCATAAGACAAGAACGATACGTTCATACAAGTGGAAACACGGGAGAGACCCGAGTCAGATGTATACCGATAAAATATAAAAAGGTACTCCCTGGGGCCATCGGGCGAGGGTCGCGACTAAGCGCATCTGTTGCCTAGGCACAGCCTCAAAACGAAGGATGACATAACATGAAGAAAGAACTTTTGACACAAGCCGGATATGCCAAACAGAAGGGTTTTTCCCGGCAGTATGTGAACAAGATTATCAAGCTGGGCCTTATCACCCTTGACCCTTCCGGCAAGATAGACCCAATAAAGGCAGACCGAGAACTAAAAAGAAACTCAGACCCGGCCCGGAAGCTTAAAAATGGGATTGAGGACCTTTCCTACACAGAGGCACGTACTCTTCGGGAACAGTACAGGGCAATGAACGAAAAACTTGTTTTTGAGTCGCGGGCCGGAGAACTCTTTGAAGCTGAAGTTGTCATGAAATTGTGGGGGCGTCACATCATGGATTGCCGGTCTAGGTTGCTTGCACTTCCTACGAAGATCGCCCCGGTGGCGTTCGCGTGCAAGACCATCCAGGAAGTCCAGGCCACGACTGAAAAGCTGGTCCATGAAGCGTTGAATGAACTTAAGAATATTGATGTTGGATCTTACTCGGAGGGCAAAAAACCATGAAAGAAAAAGAATTCAGTCCGATGTTCTTACCCGCCGCTCTGGGGGTTTGTGATGACTGTTTACAGAGCCGGAAGCAAACCGGACGCAGTGAGTCAATTATCTTTACCTATTGCATCCAAACCGAGCCGGGGCCGTTATCAAGCCATACAATCGGATGAAGGTGTCGATGATTAAACTTTGACACAGGCGATCAACCAGATACGCCGCTTTTTTTCAAGTACTCAATACGGTTCTGTCGCAAAATACTCCAGAGGACAAAAAGGGCCTGACGATCTCAGTCTTTAAGCTGCCAATGAGTAAAATTG
>DUAG01000080.1 GCA_012960925.1 Candidatus Manganitrophaceae bacterium | reverse complement strand
ATGGGATTGAGATCAATAAATCAGATCAGGTCGCCGCTTAATGAAGATCTCATACACCAGATTTGACAATAACTCTCAACCTAGAACTGTCCGCCCTAAAGAGAATGTTTCATCTCGCCTCACGACAAACACCTCCCTTAGTTACTTCTCGCCCTCACATCGACCTTCTCAAGGAAGATAACGTCAGAAAGGGCTTCTTCACCCTGGAAGAATACAAACTCCTTAGAGCCGCCCTTCCGGACCACATCAAGATTCCATTTATTATCGGATTCTGGACGGGAATGAGGGCAGGAGAAATCGTTAATCTTAAATGGGAACAGATAAATCCTGATGAAGGATGGCTTCGACTAGAGCCTGGAACAACAAAGAACGGAAGAGGGAGATCGATTCCCTTGGTTCAAGAGGTCAGAGAAGTTCTCCGGAAGTGGAAAGACAACACCCTACTCCTTTACCCACAGAGTCCTTGGGTTTGTCATTACAAAGGGGAACGATTAAGAAGAATCCCCCATCGGACATGGGATAAAATCTGTGAACGGGTTGGCCTAAAGGGGAAACTCTTTCATGACCTTCGAAGAACGGCGGTTCGGAATATGGTGAGGGCTGGAATCTCAGAGAGAGTGGCAATGGAAATCACCGGGCATAAGACCCGGTCGGTTTTTGACCGCTATGACATTGTGGATGAAACAGATCTTTCCAATGCGGCGATTTTACTCCAGGAGGGATTAGCAAATTCAGCGAGAAATCCAGAAGAGATCCACATCAGTTTGCCCGAGTGAGCACAATCCTGATCACAATCGCGGATTTTGTCTCTCCAGGAACCCTCTAAGTTATTGATTTTATGGTGCCCCCGGGGTGATTCGAACACCCGACACACGATTTAGGAAACCGTTGCTCTATCCACCTGAGCTACGGGGGCTTTTGTGATTTTCTTTTTAATCAGGTTGAAGTTTGCATGTTAGCATATCAGCCTTGGTCTGCCAAGAAATGCAGTGCCCTCTGTGAATATCCTCTTTTGGGCCTTATCGACTTGACAAAATCAGCCCAATTCGATAGGCATAGGCATGTCCTTTCACTCCTCCCGGCAAAAGCTGCTTGATCTCCTCTTTCAACGGGCCTTTCGTTATTCTGAAGAGCCGTCCTTTCAACTGACTTCCAGAAAAATGAGCTCATTTTATATTGACTGTAAGAAAGTCTCACTTGATGCAGAAGGGGCCTATCTCATCGGAGAGGAAATTTTTGAGAGGGTCAGGGCCATGGAAGCGATAGAAGGGATTGGAGGTATGACACTGGGTGCCGATCCAATTGCAACGGCGGTATCCGTGGTCAGTTTCATTAGAAAAAAACCGATTCCCGCGTTTATTGTCCGCAAAGAACCGAAGGAACATGGGAGCGGGCAACAGGTTGAGGGGGCATTAAAGGAAGGGGCCAAACTGGTCGTTGTGGAGGACGTGGTCACCACGGGTGGATCAACGATCAGGGCACTGAAGGCCTTAAGAGAGTCCGGATTCACGGTCGCAAAGGTGATCTCCTTGATAGACCGCAAGGAAGGTGGAGCTGAACGGATTTTACAGGAAAAGGTTGAATTTGAGAGCCTCTATACGATCGATGATTTTATGCGGCTTGTTCGCAAGGAGTCTGTTGCCGAAATAGGATCGTCACGAGATGCATGAAAAATAGAGGCAAGTTTCTGGATAATTTGAGGAGGAGAGCCCGGCTATTTAACGAGAATTATCTGGGAAATGGGCCTATTTGGCATCATCGCAGTAGATTCCTTATTTCACCGACAGGTTCCTCGCAGCGATCATAAGGTCTCACTGTCCCAGAGTCTAAGGAGATAAGCAACTTGAAGCATCAACCAGATATTGACCACAGTGTGTCGTCATTTTTACCCGAACTGGTTGCGATCGCAAAGCGGGCGGGCCAGGCCATCCTGGCGGTCTATGTTAAGGCCGATTTCGGGATTACTTACAAGGAAGATACCTCCCCCCTCACAAGCGCGGATATGGCTGCCCATCATCTGATTCAGGCCGGACTGGAAGCGCATCGGCCCGCCTTCCCCGTCATTTCGGAAGAATCGGAAGCGCTTTCTTTTAAGGTTCGCCAGAAGTGGGAGACCTGCTGGCTGGTTGATCCCTTGGACGGCACGCGGGAGTTCATCAAACGAAACGACGATTTTACGGTGAATATCGCCCTCATTCAAAAGGGGATTTCGACCCTCGGTGTCGTCCACGCGCCTGCACTGGGCCTCACCTACTATGCATCCCATGAAGACGGTGCATTTAAACAGGTCCGGGAAGAAACCCCTATCCAAATTCAAGTAGACGACTATAGGAAACAAAAATTGAGAGTCGTCATCAGCCGATCACACGGGGTCGACATCACCGCCCGCCTCCTCGAGAAAAAGATAGATTATGAATGTCTGCGGAGGGGAAGCTCCTTGAAGTTGTGCCTTGTCGCTGAGGGGGCCGCTCATTTATATCCCCGGTACGGGAGGACGATGGAATGGGATACCGCCGCGGCCGATTGTGTCGTGACTGAGGCCGGTGGGTCGGTGACCGACATGGAGGGAAACCGCTTACGGTATAACAAGCCTGATCTCGCAAACCCCGAATTCCTCGTCAGAGGAAATCCGCCCTTCCCCTTATGAGATCGGTTCTCGTTTATTAAGGGGAATGTACTCTCTTTCTTCTTCTCCGATATACCGGCAACGGGGGCGGATAAGCCGGTTATGATCGTGCTGTTCGATGATGTGGGCCGCCCAGCCGGTGATCCGGCTGCAGACAAAGAGGGGGGTGTCGAATGTCACGGGAATCCCGAGGAGAGTGTAAGCTGACGCGGAATAAAAGTCGAGGTTTGGATAGAGACCTTTCTCCCTCAGCATGATCTCTTCGATCTTTTTCGAAAGCGTATACCACTTTCGATTCCCTTTCCGTTCTCCCAGGGATTCAGAAACTTTTTTCATGATCCTGGAGCGCGGGTCTTCCTTCTTTAAGACACGATGTCCGAATCCCATGATCCGCTCTTTCCGGTGAAGACGCTCCAGGATATCCTTTTCGGGACCTCCCGCCTGATCGACCTCCGTGAGCAAGGTCATCACCGCTTCGTTTGCCCCGCCATGGAGCGGCCCCTTTAAGGAGCCGATGGCGGATATCACGGCGGAATGCAGATCAGACAGAGATGAGGCGGTCACACGGGCGGTAAAGGTCGAGGCGTTGAACTCGTGTTCGGCATAAAGGATGAGCGAGACCTCTAAGGCTCGAACATCGGCGGGCTCCGGCAGAAGGCCGGTCAACTGATGGAGGATGAACTCGGGATGGCTGAGGGCGGGATCAGAGCTTATGACCTTCTGCCCCTTTGCGTGTTGTCTAAACGCGCCGAGGAAAATCGGGATCTGAGAGATCAGGCGAATCGCTTTTCGGTGGTTGGCTTGGTTGTCGTTTAAGTCTCGATCCGGGTCTTCCATGCCGGAGATGGAAACCGCAGTCCTTAAGACATCCATGGGATGGGCCGAAGGGGCGGTTGATTTCAAAAATAGCCGGACCTGCTCAGAAAGGTTTCGGGCGCGGCGCAGATCCTTTTTGAATTCCTCAAGCCTCTCCCGGGCCGGCAACTGCCCCAAGAGCAAGAGATAGGCGACTTCTTCAAACGTGGACTGTCCGGCCAGCGCTTCAATGCGATAGCCCCGATAAGAAAGCCCTCCGGATTCGTGATCGACATGGCAGATGGCTGAATTGCCCGCCCTTATCCCCTCCAGACCATCATGGATCTCTTCGCTGCTCATTGTTCTCTCTTTTTTTCTTTGGGTGGAGAAGCCTTTCCAAGATCAAGCTGATTTATTTCGTCATACCCGATCAGTTGATAGAGGTCCTGCCGGGGTTGCATCTTTCCGAGCATCCCGGATGAGGTCCCCGCCTTTTTCAATTGTTCTAGTGCTTCTTCGATTTCTTTCGAGGCGATCCTGAGAAGGGTCATCGGGAAGAGGACAAGGCGGTATCCCATCTCTGCGAGGGCCTCAAGACCCAAGGGTGGGCTCTTTCCGAACTCCGTCATGTTGGCCATCAGTAGGGCCGGTAGTGCATCGGCAAACCTGAAAAATTCATCGGCCGACTTGAGTGCCTCCGGAAAAATGATATCGGCACCTGCATCGAGGTAGCGTTTCGCACGATCCACCGCGTCCTGAAAATTCGTCACTCCCCTGGCATCTGTTCGGGCGATAATCAATAAGTCAGGGTCTTTCCGAGCCGCTACCGCGGTCTTGATCTTCTGGGCCATCTCTAAGGCGGGGATGACCTCTTTTCCTGAAAGGTGGCCGCAGCGCTTTGGAAAGACCTGATCCTCAATTTGAATCGCCGCGACGCCGGCGGATTCAAAGGCCTCTATTGCCCGACGCAGGTGAATCCCGTCACCGAATCCCGTATCGGCATCTGCAATTGCGGGGACGTTGACCGCCTTCGTGATGTACCGAACCTGTGTGATCACTTCCGTCAAGGTCAAGAGGCCAACGTCGGGGAGACCAGCGACACCATTGGCCATGCCGGCCCCGGAGATGTAAACCGCGTCAAATCCGGCCTGCTCAATCTGTAAGGCCGAAAGGGCATTATGGGCCCCCGGTATAAGAAGGGTCTTTTTTTTGATCAGTCTGCGCAACCGCTTTCCGGGAGAGGAATTTTTCATGATGTCCTTCTCTTTATCTTAAAGAGGGCAAGCAAAGCCCCGATTGATTTCTCCTTTTCCAGGTTCCAAAGCCGATCAAGCGTGGTCTGAATTTGTTTCTTCGATAACAAGGATTCAGCCAGAAGACGGAACTTTGCTTCGATCTCTGTGTCGCTCATCCTATTTTTCGGGTGTCCCCTGGGATGGTCTACCCGTTTTGAATAGACCTTTCCTCCTATTGTGACCTCTACCGTATTCGCGATGGCCTCCGGGTAGGCGGCGGAGAGTTCAGGGTCGGTGACCACCTGAATCCGTTGCATGAAGGAATGAAGTTTTGGGTCGGAGACGTGCTCAGGGTCAAACTGCTGAAGACCGACCTCTCCATCCAGCAGGGCCGCTGCCACGCAATAGGGAAGGGAATGATCAGCCGTTTCCCGCGTCTTGGGATGCCACTTCTCCGGATCGCGTCCGATGATTTCATGAGAGACCCCTGATGTCCGGACCATGATTTTGTCAATACGCCCTGGTTTTACTCTCTTGATTCGTTCGCGCAGTCGTAAGCTTGCTTCAACAGCACTCTGCGCGTGATACTCGACCGGATAATATTTGATGTAGGTTTCTAAGATTTTGAAGGGACCGTCCAAAGGCAGAGGCGGGAGATCAAATGATCCGGAGACAATCTGCATCATTCCTTTCTCTCCCTCAAAAATGGGAGCGGGTCCTGTCATCCCGAGTCGCGCCAGGGAGACGGCAAAGAGGCCGTTTCTGGCCGTATTGGCAAAAGCGGCCGCCTTCCACATTGAAAGCTCGCCAACACGTGTCTGGCGGAGGGCATAGTTTGCAGTCCCGGCAAGGCCGAGGGCATGGCCTGTCTCGGTTTCCGAAAGACCCCAGAGTTTTGCAGCGACCAGGGCCGTCGAAAAGGCGCCATAGACTACATGGTCCCAGCCCCTGGGGCGAAGGGCAGCGGCATCGCAGAGGCGGCACTGGACTTCATACCCGAGGAGGATTGCCTCAATCAGTTTCTTTCCCCCCGCTCCCGCAACTTCAGCAACGGCAAGCGCTGTGGAGATGTTGTCACTGGGATGCGCCGGTTCTTTTGAGAGATAGGTGTCGTTGTAATCGAGGAAGCGGACGGCGGTCCCATTGGCAAAGGTCGCGAGATCGGGAGTCGTCTTCCAAGCAGTTCCGAGGAGGGTTGCTCCGGAGCGGAGCCGAACCACTTTTGCGGCGTCGCGGGCGATTTGTGTCGGCGTCGCGGTCCATCCACCGAGCGCACAGGCGAAGGTATCAATCAGGCGCCGTTTGACCTCATGGACGGTTTCGGATGAAAGTCTGCGGTAGGTGAGTTCACGGGAGTAACGGGCCAAACGCCCGGCAAGGGTTTGCCTCAGACCGATCTTCGACACTTCTCCCTCCGTCGCGTTTATAGAAATAGTTCATGCTACGCCGGATACTCACCCATCACTCTACAAAGCTTTGGAGGGTGTGTCAAATGTGGAAAGTTCGGATAGAGACTTCTCAGGCAGAGGTCTCAAGGATCATCTTCGCCAGCCCAATCGCTTCGGACGGGTCTCCGGCAAGATGGACCTTCTCCGGGGCGAGGCTTTTGAAGAAGTCTTTCCCCTTTTCATGGTCTGTCAACAAGATGACCTCTTTTTTAGCCTTCAATGCAAGCGCGATTTCAGAGGCGGTTCCAGCACCCATCCCACAGGCGATGACCAGATCACTTGAAAGGACATTAATATTATTTCGCCCGGAGCCCATGTCGGTCAGGATGGGGATATCGACTGCGGAGGACATAATGTCCCGGTCACCTGTAGGAAGGACGCCGACGACTAGTCCTCCGGCATTTTTTGCTCCCTTGCTTGCGGCGTCCATGACGCCGCGGTTGCAGCCGCCGCTCAGAAGGACCCACCCCTGAAGGGCGATCAGGCGTCCAAGTTCCGCGGCCGCTTCGATCTCTTTCACCGTGACTCCTTCTCCCGGCCCCATGACACCTACAATAATTCTGCTCATTTAATTTATTTTGATAAAAAAACAGTTCTTCTTTATCATCCATCCAAGGCAAGGCGATGTCAAGGGTGATTGACAAATCCCGGTTCTGTCGCAAAAAACAAATAACCAGTATTTTATTTCGTGAAGATGCATCCTAAGCCATTGATATAACTACGTATGCTTTATCAGTATTAGGCCGTAAATCGAAATTTTCGACAGAACCACATTTTTGCCCTGAAAAAACAATCCATGGCTTATTCAGAGGTTCCTTTACCTGAATCAGGATCTTGAGTCGTAGAAGGAAATGCATGGGAGCTCACTTCAGCCAAACAGGAAAAGATCTTTATTTAAAAAAGGGATTGTGCGCATTTTCTTCCGCGACGGTCGTGACCGGACCGTGACCCGGGAAGAGCAATGTTGCGGGCGGAAAAGATAAGATGACATTTTTTACGGATTTCAACAAGGTCGGATAGGTTTGCGATGACTTTGCGCGGCCAATGGAGCCGGCAAAAAGAGCATCGCCGACAAAGGCAAGCGTCGTGGACATCAGGGGTGATGCATCGATAAAATAGGTCGTCCCGCCATCGGTGTGTCCGGGTGTCAGTTTTGCCGTTATTTTAAAGCGACCGACCTCAATCGTCATTTCTTCTTTGACCTCAACCTGCCGCTTCAATCTTATGTTGTTGAGGGCTTCATTTCGGTGAAGATAGACGGGCATATCTAGGTGGGATTGTATTTTTTCTATCCCGCCAATGTGGTCTGGATGTGAATGGGTCAGACAGACGGCCACAAGTCGAACTCCGTTTTCTTTTAAGAAGGTAATCACCTTGCTTGGACTATATCCTGTATCAAAGAGGACACATTCCTTCCTCTTCCAATCGATAAAAAAGTATCCGTTCACCCCATAGCCTCCAATTTTTCCATCAATGACATGGATCATATCGTGAGAAGTGGTCAGGTCCGGGTCGGGAAGGTAGGGTGAATTGAGGCTTGGCTCCCAGGAGGTTTCGGCACTCTCCCGGAGCTTTTTGCCGTCAAGGTCTAGCGATGCTCCCAGCGATGTGATTTCGTTTTGCTCTGGCGCTGCTTCTGCTTCCAGCGCAGCAATTCTTTCTTCCGAAACCTTGGACCGGCGTTCCAGTTCCAAAAGAGACCAGTCTTTTCCAAATCGAGCTTTTCCAATGATGTCCGCGAAGGCATCTTCAAGCATTGGAGGCATCCTCTCTATCAAAAAGACGATAATCGTTCAGAATACAATATAAATATATCATTAGGGTTTCTTGAAGTTCTCCAAGGTAAACCTCATGCAGTTTACCAGCACAAAGGGCAACTTACAAAATTTAACTTGTAGAAATACACCGATATGTACAGGCCGGGAGATTCAATGAAATATATTTTCCTTGATACTTTGATATTATCTTTCTCTGTAGAGCATGCGGCCAAAGATTACGGCATCGCATTGCAACCTGCGGAGCAACAAGGCTTGGATCTCCCCCTGGCCAGGACCACCCATGCACAATATCGCCGCCTGGTGGAGATCGGAAAGGTGCCCTGGATAAATCGGCCGTTTCAGAACTGACCTTTCCGGGACGGAAGTGATTTGAAATGACTGAAAAAACTCCAATGGACAAGTTTAACCCAAGATCCAATCTCCGATCTCAGGTTAAAAATAGATTCTTGCGCTTTGTTCTGATATCTGCTACTTTTTGGTCAGCATTATCAAGGCGTAGTTCTCCGATGGGCGCTTCGGGGAGTGTTTATCTATTGGTCATAAATCCTATGGAAAAGTCTTCCCTTCGAAAAAAGATCGGGTCCTGGGCATCCGTCCTCCTTGTATTTTTTCTCATGGCCGGGTGTGCCGGTACAGAGGAAAAGTCAGAGCTTCTCTCCTTGTTGGGGATTGATGAGGATATTGTCGATGTCTCATCGGAAGATGTTGATAACATTTTTGATGCCTTGACCCTTCTGAAACGCGGAGAGGCACATTTTGTAAAAAAAGAATACGATGAAGCCGTGGCAGAGTTCCAGCGTTTTCTGACACTCCATCCTTTCAACCGGATGGCCTCCTTTGCTCAATATCGTCTTGGACTGAGCTATTATAAGCAAATGCACGCCATCGACCGCGACCCGGAGCCGATGGAAAAAGCCATGGCTGCATTGCAAAAGGTGGTGGCCAATTATCCCAGAAGTCTTTATGTCGATGATGCAGGGAAAAAGATCGTCCTACTCAGACTCCGCCGGGCCGAACATCATTTCAATGTTGGTTTTTTTTATTATAGGACGGAGGTTTACCCGGCGGCAGTTGCACGTTTTCAAAAGGTCTTTGGAGGGGGAGGGGCCGGGCCCCTTATTGAAAAAACCCTCTATTATCTTGGTCTTTCCCACTACGATGCCGGAAACCGGCAGGCCTCTGCTGAGGCTTTTCAACGTCTCCTCAGCGAATACCCTGAGTCTCCTTACATCCGGAAGAGCGAAAAGGTGCGAATCTCGCTCGCGGCACCCCTTCCTTTAGACTCCTAGAAAATGCGTTATTACCCTATTTTCCTTGATTTGAAAGCACGGCGCGCGGTTGTCGTTGGAGGCGGGCCTGTGGCCGAACGGAAGGTGGCCACCCTACTGAAGGCCGGTGCCGATGTGACGGTTGTCAGTCCGGAGGTTACACGTCGCCTGGCCGCCTGGGTCTCCCGGAAAAAAATCAGGCACATTCAGCGGGCTTACCGAAAAGGGGATCTAGATCAGGCCGCCATCGCTTTTACGGCGACCGACAGAGATCGAGTGAATCAAGCCGTCGAGGACGAAGCCGAGCAAAAAAAGGTGTGGATCAACGTTGCTGATCAATCTGTGCCGGGTAATTTTATTCTCCCGGCCCTTTATACCAAGCGTGATGTCACGGTCGCGGTCTCTACCGGGGGGAAAGATCCCCGCCGCTCCGTCAAGATAAGAGATTCCCTAAAAGGAGTTATCATTTGAAAAAAATAGAGCCGCTCCCCTGGGAGGCGCTGAAGACCTATTCCATAAAAGATCGCGTCAGCAAGGTCCGCAAAGAAGATCTGGCCACCCCGCTCTCTTCCGGCAAGGGGATCACCTCTTTTCTGGACGCCTTACCGCATATTCTGGCGGCAAAGGATTTGCGCGAGATCATTGCTGCGATGGCCAGGGCCCATCGTCAGGACAAGATGATTTCTCTGGCGCTCGGGGCCCATGTGATCAAGGTGGGATTAAACCCGCTGATTATTGATCTCATGGAGCGCGGAATTGTCTCGTCTATCGCCTTGAATGGTGCAGGGATTATTCATGATTTTGAATTGGCCTATATTGGTTCCACCTCTGAAGATGTGGCTGCTGAACTGGAAGATGGACGCTTTGGCATGGCAGAAGAGACGGCGACCTATTTAAATCGCGCGATCGCAAAAGGGGCTGCTGAAGGAGTTGGAATCGGTGAAGCTGTCGGCGCGATGATCCTTGAAGGGAAGTTTCCCCATACAAAATACAGTCTTCTGGCGGCCGGGGCGCGTCTGGGTGTCCCGGTGACGGTTCATGTGGCGATCGGGATGGATATCATCCACATGCATCCCACTGCAGATGGGGCCGCGATCGGGAAGGGATCGTTCCTCGATTTTCGCCGCTATACCGAGTGTGTGGCAAAATTGGAGGGGGGCGTTTATCTGAACATTGGTTCGGCCGTTCTGCTCCCGGAAATCTTTCTAAAGGCCCTTTCCCTTTCGAGAAACCTTGGCCGGACGGTCCAGGATTTCACCGTGGTCAACATGGATTTTATTCAGCATTATCGACCTCTCATCAATGTTGTAAAACGACCGACGCAACGCCACGGGAAAGGATATTCACTGACCGGCCATCATGAGATCATGGTGCCGCTCCTGATCGCCGGGCTTCTTGCCGAGCTGGACTCCGAAGAGAAGAAAAATGAAATGTAACGATTCAGCTTGCCTAGATTTTTCTCAAGGGCAAGGCACGAGGAGCGGAAAAATGGAGCGTATAGGTTATATGCGAGGCTTTGAGCACCCCAGCAACGCAGTCATTGAGAAAAAGATGGGTGAGATGAAACGTTACAAATGAAAAATGCTAAGGTCATGACTTTGGCCGAACTCCAGAAGCGGGTTCGCGTCCTCCAAAAAAAAGGCAAGAAGGTGGTCTTTACCAACGGCTGTTTTGACATCCTGCATGTCGGTCATGTCCGATATCTCTCAGCAGCACGGGCCCTGGGAGATGCCTTAATTATTGCTGTCAATTCCGATCAATCGGTTCGCGCTCTGAAAGGCAAACAGCGGCCCATTGTCCCGCAAAGAGAGCGGCTTGAGGTCCTTGCGGCTTTATCCTGTGTCGATTATTTACTTCTTTTCTCAGGAAAGACGCCTCTAAGATTGATCAATACACTGGGGCCGGATATACTGGTCAAAGGGGGCGATTGGTCTTTGGAAGATATCGTCGGGAGAAAAGAGGTAGAGGCACGCGGCGGGAAAGTTGTTCGGATCAAGCTTGTCCGGGGGGCCTCGACAACGGGTCTGATCGAACGGATCTTAGAAGGTTCACTCGATCCTGCCACTTCCAGGACCGGGACGGTATGACGATCCATCAGCTTAAGGCATCCTATTTTTCCCCAGTGATGGAAGCGATTGAGGGAGGGGCCTCAAAGATCAAGGTGAACGGCCTCTGGGGGTCATCTGAAGCCTTTTTCCTGGCCTCCCTTATTCGAGAGGGAAAATCTTTTTGCCTCGTAGCACCGTCTTATGCCCAGGCGGAGCAAATCTTCCAGGAGATCCGGTTCTTTGTTGAGATTGATCCGCTTCCTCCACCTCTATCTTTTGAACTTCTTTTCTTTCCTCCTTGGGATATCCTTCCCTATGAACCTGCCGCGCCGCGGCCGGACTGGATTGCCCAACGATTGGCAACACTTCATTGCCTGGCGTCGGGTCCCGCGGCCTGCGTCGTCACCTCGATTGAGGCCTTTCTCCAAAAAGTGGTTTCCAGGGCCTTCCTGAGTGAACATCACGAAGTCATCCGGGTCGGTGATTCCCTTTCCATGGAATCATTGATCGAAGGTCTGGGTAAAGTCGGTTACGAGGTTTCCGGCGGGGTGACGCAATATGGAGAGCTTGCTGTTCGGGGAGGAATCATAGATCTATTTCCGCCGACCGCGACGCACCCGATTCGGATTGAATTTTTTGGAGACCAGATTGAATCGATCCGGGCCTTTGACCCGGAATCACAGAAGTCAATCAAACCGATCGATATGGTTGAGGTCATTCCGGGACGGGAAGATATTCTGGACCCCCGTTATTACCAGACCCCCTTTTCAGCCTATCTCTCCTCAGAGGCCATTCTTGTCTTTGATGAGCCTGATGAGGTCGTTCAAAAGGGAAAACGCTTCCTTGAGGAGGCAGAAGACGGCGCTCTTTTTGCGAGAAAACGAAACGCGAAGCATCCGAAGGTGGAGGACCTCTATCTTCCCTTGACGCATCTTGCGGATGCGGGATCTGGCGGCATGACCATCGATCTTGAATCGCTTTCCTTAAGACAGGAACGGGGTGTTGAACGATTCACATTCGATACGCATTCTGTCTCCTCCCTTGGGCTGGACCGACCCGGCCAACCCTTTTCCGAGATGATCAAGATATTGGACGCACTTCGGCGCGACCACATGGTCATGGTTTCGGTCAGGAATGAAGGTCAGCTCACCCGATTCCAACACCTTTTTTCTGATCATGAGATCCCCTGGGCCCTATGGAAGGGCGAAAAGGGGATTGCAATCTCATTCCCTGCGCCGATCTTCTTAGCGGTCGGGCCGATTTCAGAAGGATTTTCTCTCCCTCAGGTGAAAGCCATTTTTCTGATTGAAAAATCATTGTTCGGAAGCGGCCGTGTCTCCCGTCCCCGTCCACAGAAGTCCCATGCCCGGGCAGCGGGCGAGAAGGACAACCGGGAAAGCTTTCTCTCATCGTTTAAGGATTTAAAACCCTCTGACTATGTGGTCCATGTCCATCATGGGATTGGCCGTTTTGTCGGCTTGAAACGCCTTGCAATCCGCCAGGAGGAAAGAGGTCCTCAACAGGAGTCCGATTTTCTGGTACTTGAATATGCCAAGGGAGACAAGGTCTATGTCCCGCTTGATTCTTTTGAGCTGGTCCAGCGGTATGTCGGTTTGGAAGGAAAACCTCCCCGCCTGGATCGACTGGGGGGCGGCTCATGGAGCAAGACGAAGGCGCGGGTCCGCAGCGAGATCAGGGAGATGACGCAGGAACTTCTTAATCTTTATGCCCAGCGGGAAGTGGTCGAGGGCCATGCCTTTTCAACCCCGGAGTCCATGGCCGAGGAATTTGCCGCTTCGTTTGAATATGAGGAGACTCCGGATCAACTCCGATCGATCCAGGAGGTTATTCGCGACATGGAAAAACCGAAACCGATGGACCGTCTTGTCTGCGGAGATGTCGGTTACGGGAAAACCGAGGTGGCGATGCGGGCGGCCTTTCACGCGGTGATGGATAATAAGCAGACCGCAATCGTTGTCCCCACCACCCTTCTGGCCCAGCAGCACTTCCAGACCTTTGTGAAACGCTTCGCCCCTTTTCCGATCCGTGTGGAGGTCATCAGCCGTTTTCGCTCGCGCCGAGAGCAGAAAGAGATCATCGCCGCCCTGGGAGAGGGACGCGTTGATATCCTGATCGGGACACATCGTCTTCTTCAGGGGGATATCAGATTTCGGGATCTGGGCCTGCTGGTGATCGATGAAGAACACCGCTTTGGTGTTCGCCATAAAGAGCGGATGAAGCAGATACGCAAGCAGGTCGATGTCCTGACCCTCACGGCCACCCCGATCCCCCGGACCTTGCAGATGGCGCTGGCGAAGGTGCGCGACCTCTCTGTGATCGAAACCGCGCCGGCTGACCGGCTTGCTGTCCGGACCATATTGTCCCCTTTCGATGCAGGGATTATTCGGGAGGCGATTTTCAGGGAATTGGTGCGTGGCGGTCAGGTCTTCTTCGTCCATAACCGAGTGAATAGCATCGACCAGATCGGAACCTTTCTTGCTGAACTGATCCCGGAGGCCAGAATCGGGATCGCACACGGGCAGATGAGTGTGCAGGCTCTCGAAGAGGTCATGATCAAGTTTCTTTCGAAGGAATACAATCTCTTGGTGACGACCACGATCATCGAATCCGGGATTGACGTTCCCTCTGCTAATACCATCATTATCAATGATGCGGAGCGCTTTGGACTGGCGGAACTCTACCAGCTTCGAGGAAGAGTTGGACGTTCAGGAGAACAGGCCTATGCCTATCTTCTGGTGCGCGAGGGACGTATCCTGACGGAGGAATCCCGCCAGCGCCTGCAGGCCATTCAGGAATTTACCGAACTGGGTTCGGGATTCAGGATTGCGGCGCGTGATCTGGAAATCCGGGGGGCAGGAAATCTGTTGGGGCAGGAACAATCGGGACAGATTGCGGCGATTGGTTTTGAACTCTACCTGAGAATGATTGATGAGATGGTCCAGGAATTGAAAGGCACGCCGACCGAAAAAGAGATCGAACCCTCGCTCCAATTCAGTATTTCTGCTTTTATTCCAGATGATTATATCTCTGATTCCTATCAGCGCCTTGTGATCTACAAACGTCTTTCAAGTTGCCAGGGTCTTTCAGAGGTGGAAGCGATTCGGGCAGAGTTAGAGGACCGCTATGGTCATATTCCAGACCCTTTAAACCACCTTTTACAGATCATTCAATTGAAAAAGCTGGCCTTACCGATTTGCATCACGCAAATTGAGGAGCAGGATAAAACGATACTCTTTGTCTTCGATGAATCGACCCCCTTGACGGAAGGTGATCTTCAACGGGTTTTGAAGCAGTTCAAGGGGAAGATTCATTTTACCTCCCCCTATTCATTTGAACTGAAACCGAGGAGCAAGGCATGGGAAGACCTCTTTTTAGAGACCGCGCATTGCCTGAAGGTCTTACAGAAGAGAGGGGGATAATGTTGGTCTGGGGCGAGACCCATCCGCCTGAAAATACTGCGTTATCGGCCAAAGGTCTCCTCACCGTACGAGTGAGTACGCCTCGGTCGCCCTTATGCCTTCTTGCCTTGTCTTTCAGGCGACTTGACGGTTTGCCCAAGGTCCAATTGCGGACCTTGGGACTTCTTGGATCACTTTCTCTGGTTCTCCTGGCCTCAGGATGCTGGCAGGAAAAAGAGACAGTGCGGCTGGCGACCCTGGCGCGGGTCAATCATGAAGAGATTACGACTCAGGACCTTCTCGTTACGATTTATGGGAAGGGAGAGAGGGCCGGGAACGATTCATCCGGGACTTCGGCCCGGGAGCATTTACGATTGAGAAGAAATCTTCTGGCCCAATTGATCGAAAGGAAGATGCTTCTTCAGGAGGCACGCCGCCTTGAGCTCCGGATCTCCGATGAAGCGCTTCAGAAAAGATTGAGTGAAATGAAAAATGGAAAAGAAGAGGTGGTCTTCCTTCAGTCTCTCGCGGAGGAAGGCATTACCCGGGGTGGGTGGGAAAGCGCAACGCGGGAAAACCTTCTCATAGAGAGGCTGCTTGAGCAGGTGATCCGGGACCAGGCACACATCACCCTGGAGGAAACACGCCGATACTATGAAGGTTATCCGGAGAAGTGGCATCGTGGAGAAGAGGTGAGACTCCGACAAATCGTCGTCGAGACGCAAGGTGAGGCGGAAGATCTTCGCCTTTCTATCCTCGCGGGCAAGGACTTTACACTAGCGGTCAGAGAATTTTCAAAGGTCTCCCAACTCGGGGCGGGAGGAGATCTCGGTTATCTGAGCCGGTCTGAAATTCCGATTAAATTCGATGTCCTTTTCGATTCTGAAATCGGGGCTGTCAGTCCGGTCATCAAGACCCCTTTTGGGTATCATCTTGTGAAGGTGGAAGATCGTCATCCGCCACGAATTCTTCATTTTGATCTCGTTAAAGAGGAGATTCAGCGGGTTCTTCTCGAAGAAGAAAAAGAACGACTCTTTCTTGAATGGATAGAAAAATTAAGGCGTCGCACGGAGGTGATCATCAATGAAGAACTTCTTCTCAGATTTTCTTAGGCCCGTTCTCTGGGGAACGCTCCTCCTGAGTTGGGCCATCCATCCCGTATGGGGTGCGGTCCTGATTGATCGTATCGTGGCCGTGGTCAATCGTGAAATTATCACGCAGAGTGATCTTGATCTTGCTGCACAATCGGCTGGAATGACACCTTTGGAAAGAGGTCAAGTGATCTTGGATGAGGACCTCCCATTTTACCAAAAAAGGTTGTTGAGTTTGATGATTGAGGAAAAACTCATTCTTCAAGAGGCAAGCCGGAGAGGGGTCCGTGTTTCTGATTCTGAATTGGATTTTGCCTTGAACGATATCGCACGCCAGAATAAATTCCCCGACCGGTCGGCGCTGAGATCTGCGGTCTCTCAAGGAAACATTACGTGGGATCGGTACGTGAGTAATCTGGAAAACCGTTTGATTGCCTTAAAATTAATCAATCGTGAGGTCGAGTCAAAGATGCTCCTCATGGATGTAGATGTTCAGGCCTACTACCAGGATCATCCGGAGCGGTTTAAACTGACAGACCGGATTCGACTCCGACAGATCCTGTTTCGTGTTTCAGAGACATCGACCGCAGAGCAGATTGAAGAGGTCCGGATGGAAGCGGAGAGGGTTCTTTCCGAAGCAAAAAAAGAGTCTGCGTTCTTTCAGCTTGTCCAGAAATATAGTGACGGGCCTGAAGCCCAGAGAGGGGGAGATCTTGGATTCTTCAATAAAGGGGATCTCGCTGTTCCGATTGGCCGGGTGGTTTTCAATCTTGGGGAGGGAGAGATCAGTCCCCTGGTTCGAACGCCCATGGGCTTTCACATATTCAAGGTCCAGGAGCGACAGGAAGGGCGCCTGCGTCCTCTCGAGCAGGTGCGTCCTGAAATTGAAGAGATAGTTATCTCGGAAAAGAGAGAACACCTTCGGAGAAAATGGCTGGATGAGTTGTGGGAGCGTTCCTTCGTTGAAATAAAGTAATTGTAAAGATTCAGGTGAATAGGCTGAAGGCCGTAGACTCTTAGAAAGCCTTTAACCTGTGGGCTGGGTTCCTCGTGCCTAGTTCTGAAGAAAGACAGGGAGGTGCTGAACCCTTCACCTTTCCCCATTCACCCTTCACTCTCATGGGATGTTTTTGATAAGACTGACTCGATCTCCTCCCAAAGCGCTTCTTTTCCCTCTTTTTTTAGGGTTGATGTGATCACCAGGTTTGAAATTCCAAATATATTCTTGACCTCATCGGACTGTTTTTTTCGTTGCGAACGCTTGATCTTATCCCCTTTTGTCGCGACATAGAGGGTGTCAAGCTGAATTGCGTTCAGCCATTCTTTTACCTGGAGATCAATCGCCTGGCCAGGATGCCGAAGATCAATCAACATGACAACGGCCCGGAGCATTTCCCGCTTGGAGAGATAGTCCTCAATCATCGCTCCAAACTGCTCCCGCTGCCCTTTCGGGACACGGGCATAACCATAGCCGGGTAGATCCACCAGATAAAAGGCCTGATTGATTCTGAAGTAGTGAATCAACTGTGTCTTCCCAGGCGTTCTGGAAATATAGGCGATTTTATGTCCCAGGAGATAATTGATCAACGAGGACTTTCCAACATTTGACCGCCCGATCATGGCAATCTCAGGCAGCCGATCCCGCGGCCCGTCATCCCAAATGGGAGTGCCTTTTACATATTCCACAGAGTAGTGCTTCACTTTTCTAATCCCGGGCTGAACATTTTTCGTGTGGGCCAGTAGGTATAGTACATTAGCGATTCAGGGATGACAAGTTGTGCCGGGATGCGATCGCACGATTTTGGGCGGAGACAACTTGACAGAAACAAGACTAAAAACCTATAATATCGCCGATTTGCCGAAGTGGTGGAACTGGTAGACACGCACGTTTGAGGGGCGTGTGGGGCAACCTGTGGGGGTTCAAATCCCCCCTTCGGCACCAGTTTTATCCAGTCGAATGCCGGATCCCCGGGGTGAGAACCCTTCTCTTTTAATCTCAAGGAAAGGCAGACTCACCTGTATCGTGAAGAATCTTTTCACTGATGATGGTGACTCTTCACCTGAGTCAACGGTTTCAAATTCCGCAATCGCGGCATTTGGGGTCATCGGATTATTTGAATGTCGTTTGCGTCCTGGTTGAAAAAGAGGAAGTGGATTTTTATCGGGCTCCTGGTCGGGGCCGTCCTCTTATCGGTCCCGGTTCCGGCCGGACTCACTCCCATCGGAATGAAGACTCTGGCGCTGGTCATCGTGGCCTTTATTTTCTTTATTACCGAGCCGATTCCGCTTCCCGGCGTCGCCCTTTTTATTGCGGTTTCTGAGGCCTTGCTCGGCCTGGCAACACCCACTACGGTTGCCCAGTCCTTTATGAGTGATTCCGTCTTCTTTATTATGGGATCACTCATGATTGCGACCGCGCTCGTCAAACAAAATCTGGATAAACGGATTGCCCTGGCCATCGTCCGGATTACCGGACCGCGCGTCGACCGAGTCATGCTCGGGCTGGTCGCTGTTTCAGCGCTCCTCGCCTCTTTTATCGGAGAACACACGGTTTCGGCGATGATGCTCCCCGTGGGGGTGTCTTTGATCCGATTTACGTCGAAGGATCAAAGACAGGTGAGGAACCTTTCCATCGTGATCCTTCTTTCGATTGCCTATGGTGCAATGATTGCCGGCATCGGAACCCCTTCGGGAGGGGCAAGGAACGCGATTATGTTGGCCTACTGGAAGGAACTTTTTGACCTTGAAATGGGGTACTTTAGTTGGATGAAGATTGCTTATCCGATCATTTTGCTTCAAATCCCCTTCATCACTTATTTTCTCTATCGATCCTTTACGCCGGAGGTCAAGGATCTCTCCCCGGCAATTAGGAGTATGCGGCTTCAGGTTCAGGAAGAGGGACGGATGACGCAGCAGGGCTGGATCACCATCGGAATTTTTTTAGTGACGGTATTGATGTGGATGACCATTTCAGATAAGATCGGACTCGGAATTACGGCCTTAATCGGGGTTCTTCTTTTCCTGGTTGCAGGTGTTGTCCGTTGGGAGGATTTGAATAACAATGTCAGTTGGGGAACAATTCTGATTTATGGGGGTGCCATTTCCCTCGGCATCATGATGAAACGGACGGGTGTCGCGGAATGGCTCTCATTGTCTCTTCTCGAATGGCTGAAGCCGATCGGGGTTGAGGGCGGGATCCCGCTCCTTGCTGTAATGAGCATTATGACCATCCTCCTGGCTTCGGTCATGACCAGTGGGCCGACGGTGGGTTTGCTCGGCCCGATCGCGCTCAACGTCGCGAGTCTTTCCGGGACCTCTGTGATGGCCGCCGGATTTGTGACCGTGATCTCCTCCTCCTTCGTGTACATGACCGCAGTGGCCTCTCCCGCATGCAATATTATGTATGGGAGCGGCTATCTAAAACGATCTGATTTCCTTAAGGCCGGATGGAAACTGACGCTGATCTCTTTCCTTCTCCTCCTTCTGCTCTGTGGAGTCTATTGGAGCTTCTTGGGTTTGCGATGAAAATGTTGATGTGCACGGATGGAGAAGAGTATGCGGAAGAGGCCATCCAATTCGGCGGAAGACTGGCAATGGAGATGAATGCAGATGTCAGTGTCGTCCATGTCCGCCCTCTGATTGCACCTTCCACTCGCGTTCAACTCATGACCGCGCGAAAAAAATTAGGAGAATGGGACCTTGATCTTCCCGGAGTGGACTACTTGGCGCGTGCGAATAAAATTTTAACCGAAGTCGGACTCACCAAGGTTCGAGCATCGAAAGGTCGACGGAGGCACACCTTTCGTAAGGGGATCGATGGGGCGACCGAACTGCAGCTTGAAGGAATTCATGGAGAGAATGTCCGTTTTCGATTGCGGGAAGGAAATGTCGTCGATGAGATCCTAGAGGAGGCGACTCGGGGAGATTATGACCTGATCATCGTCAGCTCTCGCGGGCACAAGGGCATCTCACGTTATTTTGTTGGGAGCACGGCACTTCGGGTCGCGGATCTTGCGTCATGCAGCGTTCTCATCGCAAAAAATATCCGGGAAGATGATAACTTCCTCCTTTGCACCGACGGGTCCCCTCTTGCAGAAAAGGCAGAGATTGCGGGTGCCGAGATGGCACGTGCACTGGGGGCGAAGGTTACGATCCTCTCCGTGGCTGAAGAGAAAATGGAACGTAAAGGGGCAGTCCGAATGGCTCGAAGGGCTGAAATGATTCTGGGTCAAATGGGGATCGAGGCGAAACGGAAGGTTCGTGTCGGACGGCCTTCTGAAGAGATTATTGACGAGGCCCTGGATCACGACATCGTTGTGATGGGGGCGAGCGGAAGTTCAAGCGTCAAGAAGCTTTTTTTGGGCAGTGTCCCGCTGAAGGTCATCGAATACGGGGAATGTCCCGTCCTTATTGTTCGGGAAAAACGTGGAAAGATATCATTGAATATCAATACCGCGTAATCAGTTTGGCCGGGCTCTCACCGCAGATCTCAGGGCGGTATGCCGTCTGTGTGATAACATAAGCAATAACATAAGGAGAAAAGATGTCACGTGTGGTAAAGAAAAGAAGAAAAAAGATGCGGAAACACAAGCACAAGAAATTGTTGAAAAAGACGAGGCATAAGCGCCGATAGTGGTTAATCGCAGAGACAAAGACCGGGAGGAGAGCATGCCAAATCTGAAACGCGTCAGGATTCAGGTCAGAACATCGCAGGCGAATTATGAAGGTTACATCACCATCCCTCAAATGCGGAAGAGGATATCCGACGTCCTGAATGAGGAAGACCGGCGTTTCATCAACTTGACGGATGTTCTCGTTGATGGGAAGGAAGAATCCATTCCGTTTGTTTCGGTCAACAAGAGTATGATCGAGTCGATCCTGGAATGTGACGAATAAAGCTTCCATGTGCTTTGTCTGGGAGTAAAAATTCAGGTATTCTGAATCCCGCTTTACAAGCCTTCTCCGGCCTATGTATACTGTGCATTCAGATGTAACTCTGGGAGGTGAGTTGTTCATGGCAGAAGAGAAGATAAAGGAAGAAAAATTTATCCCCGGGGTGAAGAGTGCCATCGCGATCAGCAGTGGAAAAGGGGGTGTCGGCAAGACGACCGTGAGCGTCAACATGGCGGTCGCTCTGGCCCAGGGAGGCGCACGGGTCGGGCTATTGGATGCTGATATCTATGGACCGAATATTCCCATTATGATGGGGATCAAGGCCCCGCCTGCTCCCCAGGGGGAAAAGATCACGCCAGCAGAAAACCACGGCGTCCGCTTTATATCCATGGCCTTCTTCGTTCCGGAAGATACCCCGATGATCTGGCGGGGGCCCATGGTACACGGGGCAATACAGCAGCTGTTGCGTGATGTGGCATGGGGTGATCTCGATTATCTCCTCGTCGACCTTCCTCCCGGTACGGGCGATGCTCAGCTTTCCATTGCCCAACTGGTACCGCTGAGTGGAGCCGTCATCGTGACGACCCCCCAGGAAGTTGCCCTTCTCGATTCCAGAAAAGGGATGGCGATGTTTAAAAAAGTCAGTGTGCCGGTCCTCGGAATCGTGGAGAACATGAGTTATTTTGAGTGTCCTCACTGCCATGAAAAGACAGAGATCTTCGATCGAGGCGGCGGGCGGGCTGCGGCAAAGAAATTGGGCGTCCCTTTTCTCGGAGAGGTTCCGATCGATCCTGCCATTCGGGAAGGGGGAGATAATGGTGTCCCTATTATAATTGCCGATCCGGATTCACCTCAGTCAAAGGCGTTTGTCGAGATTGCCCAGCAAATGACGAAGGAACTTTCCATTTCGAAATCGCAACAGATTGGTTTAAAAATAATTCAGTGAGTCCCTTCAGGGAACCGCAACAATACGCTCAAAAAATGTTGGGGTTCTTTTTTCTCTAGGAGCGATTCAAGCACTTCTTTTGTAAGGAAGGTTCCCAGACATTTCCTGCAGCGCATTGTCCTGAGGCCAAAGGCCTCAATCACTTCTAAAACGGCACTGCACTGCGGGCACTTTCCTTTTTCTTCTTTTTTCCCTGCCCCCTCCTCTTTTTTCCCGGTTCCCGGAAGTTCTCTTTTCTTTGCCTTTTCAATGAGCGCTTTGTTCAATTTGTGGAAGTACTCTTCTTCCTTATTATATCCCAGTTTCTTCAGATCACCTTCCAAGACGACTGATCTCCTCTCTATTATCCGGGCAACGTGGAGGCGAGGCTACTGATACCGTAGCGCCTCTGCCGGATCGAGTTGAGCGGCTTTATAGGCCGGATAAAGGCCGAAGGTCACTCCGACCGATACTGCGAAAAAGAACCCAAGGAAAACCGCGCGGGGCAAGATTACGGCGTTCCATCCGGTGATTGCCTGACTGGCAAGCAAGCCGAACCCCATCCCCATCAGGCTCCCCAGTAAGATTCCGATCACTCCTCCGATCAGGCTGATTGCGGTCGACTCAATTAAGAATTGTGAGAGTATTACTCCTCGGCTCGCGCCGAGGGCCTTCCGAAGGCCGATCTCGGCGGTCCGTTCTGTCACCGTGACCAGCATGATGTTCATGATACCGATCCCGCCGACCATCAGGGAGAGGGCGGCCGTTCCTCCGAGGATCACGCGAAAGGTGAAGATGATCATTTCGGTATTACGAATCAGTTGGTCCTGGCTTCGAATTACAAAATCTTCGACACCATCATGTCGTTGAAGCAAGATGTTCCGAATCATTTCCTCTGTTTTTTTCATATTTCGACGGTGGTCTACCTTGACGACGAACGCATTCAGCTTGTCGTTTCCATTGAACAGTTTAATGGCCGTCGTCGCTGGAATCAAAAGTGTTTCATCATAATTAATTCCGTGAAGGCTTCCTTTCTCTTTTAAGAGTCCGATCACGACAAATCGTTGGTTCCCGATCTTCAGGCCTTTTCCGAGGGGATCCTCTTCTTCGAAGAGGTCTTTGACGATTTCTTTTCCCAGGACCGCCACTTTTTTAAATCGCCCCGTATCTTCCTCGGAGAAAAATCGCCCCCGATCGATCTCGTAATTTTGGATTTCGAGGTAGCTTCCGAGTACCCCTTCTACCATACCCTTTCGATCTTTATCCCTATACCGAAGGTGTGTCCGAACATTGATCACAGGGGTCACTTTCTCGGCATGCGGGGCCATCGCCTTCACGGCCTCGGCATCTTTATACCGAAGTCCTTCTGAACGGCCGATGGAATTTCGACGGTTCTCTTTATCCAGTTTCTTAGGGCGAACCGATAAGAGATTGGTCCCCAGCTTCTCGATCATCTCAACAATCATCCGTTCCCCGCCCGCCACGATCGACGACATGGAGATGACGGCCGAGACGCCGATGATCACGCCGAGCATCGTGAGGCCGGAGCGGAGCTTATTCGACGACAAGTTTCTAAGCGCATCTATAAAAATTTCTACAAGGTTCATGGGCACCTCGTCCTATTAAACACGTTTTGGATGTTTACGGTTTTCTTCATTGCTGACAATGCAGCCATCTTTGATTGTGATCGTCCGGTCGGTTCGGCCCGCCAGCTCCTTGTCGTGGGTGACCAGGATAAGGGTATGGCCATTTCTGTGAAGTGCATGAAGGAGCTCAATAATTTCACCTCCAGACTTTGAATCGAGGTTGCCTGTTGGCTCATCCGCCAAGATGATGTCGGGGTGATTCACCAGGGCACGGGCGACGGCAACCCGCTGCTGTTGTCCGCCTGAAAGCTGGTTCGGCCGATGGTGGATCCGGTCCGAAAGGCCAACCTGGGACAAGGCCTCCTTGGCCCGCGCCATGCGCGCCTCTTTTGGAAGGCCGGCATAAAAGAGGGGGAGCGCCACATTGGCCAGTGCGGTGTTTCGCCCGAGCAGGTGAAAGGTCTGGAAGATAAATCCGATCTTTTTATTCCTGATTCGGGCCAGGTCCCGGTCTGAGAGGTTTTGAACCTCTTCTTCCTTGAACAGGTAACAACCGGTTGTTGGTCTTGAAAGGCATCCGATAATATCAAGAAGGGTGGTCTTACCGCTTCCGGACGGACCGACGATCGAAACAAACTCGCCGGAATCTATCGTGAAACTGTTTTGGTGGAGGGCATGGACCGCCACTTCTCCCATCTGATAAACTTTGCTTACTTCTTTGAACTGGATCAACATTTACATTCCGCACGCCGGGCGTATATCTTTGTGGATGTGGAGTTTATGCGCCTCTTCGCCCTTGCCCTTCCTTCGCGATGGGCAGGACAATCTGATCCCCTTCGTTTAATCCATCCATAATGACTGCAACGGTTTCATTTTTTATCCCAATCGTCACGGTAAGAAGCTGATCTTCTCCGGTGGGTTTCCGAACAGTGACCGTAGCCTTCCCGTCGACCACTTTTAAGGCGCTGAGTGGGAGGTAAAGGACATTTTTTTCAATCTGAGTGATAATGTCGACATTCGCCGTCATCGAGGGCATAAGGCGCTGATCGATGTTGGCCAGTTCGACGGTTACTTCGTAGGTCACCACATCGTCCTCTTTTTCCCCTTTTGGGGAGATCCTGGCAACCCGCCCCTCATAAACTTCGAAGGGAATTGCATCCAAATGGATGACAACCGGCTGTCCTTCCCGGATCCGGTTGATGTTGACCTCATTGATCTTCGTCTTTACCCACATCTTTGAGAGGTCGGCGATCCGCAATAGGGCTGTCCCGCCGGTGATGGTCGATGTGCCGGAAGAGACAATTTCACCCACCGCAACATTGACCTCAAGGACCGTCCCGGAAATTGGAGAAAAGAGGGTGTAATCATCCAAAGCCTCAGCCTTCAAATCGCGATTGAAGTATTTATCGAATAGCGCTTTGTCTCCATCCAGGGTCAGTAGGAGTTTTCGTTTTGCCAGGTTCAAGCGGATTTTCGAATTTTCAAGGCCTTTTTCGGCATCTTCCAACAGTTTTTGGGCAATGAATCCCTTTGTATACAAGGTCTTCATGCGGTGAACTTCCCGTTGGTTTTCTTTGAGATTGAGTTGTTCCTGTTCAATCGATGCCTGCGCCTCAGCCACCTTTCTCGCTTGGTTAGATTCCGGCTGGATTGTTGCCAAGGCCTGACCCACCTTGACGCCATCCCCCCCTTGAACAAAAAGTTGCTTTACCTCGCCCGCTTGTTCCGACTTGATTTCAACGACATTGGCCGGCTCTAGTGATCCTGTTTCCGCTGCCTTGACGACGACATCCCCTTTTTTGACAAGGACCAGATCCCTATGCCTGACCTCCTCCCGGTCGCCCTTACGAAAGGCATAAATCAATACGGCCAAAAGGAGGAATACAACGATAAAGGTGAGTATTTTATGAAGGCGTTTCGACCCCATACTTCTCCAAAAGTGTTCCAGTAGCCCCGTCCAGACTGGCAAGTGATTTATTATAATCAATCACGGCTTTCAAGGCGTTTACCCTTGCTTCGGCCAAATCATCCTGAAATTCCAGGAGGTCGTTGCTGCTGATTAATCCGAGAGAAAAACGCTCATTGCCGGCGGAAAGCTTTCGTTCTGAAAGAACCCTGGCTCGGCCAGTGGTCTCTATCCGATGAAAATCGGTCCTGACGCGTCGGAGGGCCTTTTTCACCTCCAAGGTAATCCGTTGAACGACCTTGATCTGGGCAAGAATTGCCTTGTTTTGTTCTGTTTTTTCTTTTTGGAAGTTGGCCCGTGCACTACGATTTCCGATGGGAAACTGGAGTTCAAGACCGGCTTCCCATCGGAAAGATTCTTTTGAGGTAATCTGATCAAAGCCCTGCATGTAGGTTTCTCCGAGGCCGTTTAATCCGAGTCTGCCTACAAAATCCAGCGAAGGTGAAAGTCGCTTCTCCGCAATGCGGAGAAGCAGTGCGCGGTTTTGAACACTCAAGCGGTTTTCCTCAATTTCAGGACGTCGTGTCAGGGCCATTTCCAACATCCTTCCATCGTCGAGAAGCCTTCTTGTCTCCGTCGGCTTATCGGTCGGATGAAGGGAAGGGGGGTCGACCAGCGACTGCCCCGGAAGGTTCAGGAGTTGCCGCATTTCATCTTCCTTGTCTTCAATTTCCTTTTCGGCGATGACCACCGATTCCTCCCGAGAGGCGGCCCCCGCTTCAGCCACCAGGATTTCTATCGGCGCCAGGAGGCCCAACCCGACCTTTGCCAGACTGGCTTTGAGAAGTTGTCGGGCTGATTGGAGTGCCTGCTGTTTTACCTTCAGGTTCTCCCTCTGAAAGACAAGGTCCCAATAGGTGCTGTTAATATCGAATAGGAGCGTTGACACCTTTGACCGGAAGGTTGTCCGGGACATGGCGATATTGGTTTGTGCGATTCGCAGCGGACCTTGAACAACCTTTAGCCCGAAGCCTTGCAGAAGGGGCTGGGTTACGGTGAGGACGGCATCTGCTGTGAAGGTTGGATTGAAAACCTGACCCGTATTCCGGGAAGACCGTGTCTGGTTTAGAGAAAGGCCATAATCCCCCCCCCACCGAAGACGTTGATTCAATCCCGCTTGTAAATTTAGCTTTGTTTGTTTAATCTTGTTTGTGCCGAAGATCGTGGTATCTATTGTCGATGAGGTTGTTTGGGTGGCTTGGTCCGTGCGTGCACCAAAGCGGAGAGTGGGGTCGAATTGGGCATCCTCGAGAGTAATATTTAATTCGAGTATCCGGATCGTTTCCCCTTCAATCCGGATATCCACGTTGTTTTCCAAGGCGAGCGTGATGGCCTCTGATAAGGACAAAGGAACAAAAGGAGGCGCCGCCATGCCAAGTGAAGGGGCTTGCATGATCACAAAGAGGGATATTGTCAGCGACAAAAAACCGCTTTTATGAATTTTTTCCACGTGCGATAAGAATGGCTTCATAGGTCCTCTTCAGGATAACAAAGGTCTCAAGAAAATTCAATCGTCTTGATTAACTCAAGACCAATTACTGATCTTGGTTTTATCTGCTTGAGTCCTCCCTCAAGTTGACAGGCGGGAGGGCGGTTGATATGATGCCATCTGCATGTTGGAGGATGAATACTGTGAATGAAAATCGTCCGAAAAAGGCGGTTTCTTTGTTGTCAGGCGGACTCGATAGCACTCTCGCGACGAGGTTGGTCCTGGATCAGGGGATCGAGGTGATCGGTCTTTATCTGGAAAGTCCTTTCGGCTGCAAGGAAGATGTCCAAAAGGTCGCGGACGCCTTGGGTATTCCCCTGAAGATTGTGGACAAAGGAATGGCCTATATCGATCTGGTCCGTAACCCGAAATACGGCTATGGAAAAAACATGAATCCCTGCGTGGATTGCAGGATCTATATGTTTCACCTCGCCAAAAAGGTCATGGACGAGATTGGCGCTGATTTTATCCTCACGGGAGAGGTTCTGGGGCAGCGTCCCATGTCTCAACGGCGTGAGGCTATGGATATCATCGACCGGGACAGCGGAATGAAAGGTCTGGTCCTGCGTCCGCTGTCGGCACAGCATTTTCCGCCGACGCGCCCTGAAATAGAAGGCTGGATTGATCGCGAAAAGCTCCTGAATATTTCTGGAAGAGGCCGGGCCGAACAGTTACATTGGGCCAAAACCCTGGACCTCAAGGAATATAGTGCTCCGGCGGGGGGATGTCTGCTCACCGACAAGAATTTTTCAAAGCGCCTCTCGGATTTTTTTGAACGTAATGCCGACCCGACGATGGCCGAAGTACGACTTCTCCGATATGGCCGACACTTTGAGCTGTCCGATGGCGCCCATGTTGTGATTGGCCGGGACCGGGAAGAAAATGCCAACTTATGGGAGGCTGCCCGGCTGGAGGTCGATGCGGGAAGAATGGTTTTCTTTAAGCCCCGCTTCCCGGCCCCGGTGGCCGTCTTAAGTGGTGGAAAGTCTTCAAGTCTTTACGATGAAGTTGGACAGCATATCGCCGCTTACACGAAGAGAGGCATCTCCGCGGAGCAGGTCGTCGAAGTGATCTGCGGGAGTGAGGTCTCCGAACGAAAGATCCATATCCCTATGCGCCCGCCGGTTACACGGAAGGCCGCGACGGGGACCAGCGCGTCATTGCCGATGGCCTCTTCCTGAGATGAGCATTATTTTGTAACGATTCAGTGGAACTGGCCTCCCCCCTTTAAAAAAGGGGGAAACACAAAAAGTGGACGGTGAATGAACCCCCTATGATTATCGAGTCCTTCCCGGTGGGTCCTTTTCAGTGTAATTGCATTATCCTGGGTTGTGAAAAAATGCAGGCGGCACTGGTCATCGATCCCGGTGAGGATCCGGAAAAGATCCTCAGGCATCTTTCCGCCCTGGGTTTGAAAACCACTTACCTGCTCCACACGCATGCGCATCTGGATCATATCAGCGCGACCGACGAAGTTCAAAAAAAGGCGGGAGGAGTAACCTGCCTCCATGAAGACGACATGGACCTCTGTGATAATCTTCAGCAGCAGGCCTCTTTTTTTGGTCTGCCGACGCCGACAACACCAGGGATCGATCGATTTCTGAATGATGGAGACGCCCTTTCCTTTGGTCATCATTCCGTAGAAGTTCTTCATACACCGGGGCACACGCCGGGAAGTCTTACTTTTTATATTCAAGGCTTCGGCCTGGTTACGGGAGACACACTTTTTTCCGGCGGTATTGGACGAACGGACCTCTGGGGCGGATCTCATCCGACACTGATCCAGTCGATCCGAAAAAAACTCCTTTCTTTTCCTGGGGAGACAAGTGTCTATCCAGGGCATGGCCCAAAGACCACGGTTGGAAGAGAGAGAGAAGCGAATCCCTTTTTAGTATGAATATAACTCTTCAGCTTGCCTAGATTTTGGCTTTGCTAGACCCATCTTCCAGGGCAAGGCGTGAGGAGCACAGAGCCGCAGCGGATGTTTTATACGTGAGGATTAGAGCTCTACAGCAACGCCGCCATGGAGAAAAAGATGGGTAAGCTGAAGAGTTACGAATGAAGAAGACCGGTTACGTGACCCATCCCATTTTTTTCCAACATGATACGGGACGTGGCCATCCTGAAACGGCCCGCCGCCTCACGGCAATAGAGAAGCATCTTTTTGGACAGGGTGCAGGAGAATCAGATGATTTGAAGGAACTCCGCGAACGCTTGACGCGTCTCTCTCTCTCTCCTCATCCGGAGCTTTCCCGTTGGATCACAGAAAATCATCATCCATCATACTATCGATCTCTGAAAGACCGGGTCCCGGAGCAGGGGCTGGTTTATCTTGATCCGGATACCCCTTATTCCCCCGACTCGCTGGTGGCGGCAGAGATGGCCGTTTCCGGTGTTTTAACGGCGATTGATCGTGTCATGGATGGATCTGTTGTCAACGCATTTTGTGCCTTGAGGCCGCCGGGACACCATGCGGAGCAGGATCGGGCGATGGGTTTTTGCCTCTTCAACAATATTGCCGTCGGGGCAAGATATCTTCAACTGAAGTACGGGCTGAAGCGGATCTTTATTATTGATTGGGATGTCCATCACGGGAATGGCACCCAGAACAGCTTTTACTCCGACCCAAGTGTTTTTTATTTCAGTACGCATCAATATCCTTTCTATCCCGGTACGGGGTCTGATCAGGAAAGAGGAGAAGAAAAAGGAGAGGGCTTCACGGTCAACAGTCCCCTTGCCTCCGGGGCGGGTGATCTGGAGATCCATTCCGCGTTTGAAAAGAAACTCTTCCCTGCCGTCAAGGCCTTTGATCCCGACTTTATCCTCATCTCCTCGGGCTTCGACGCCCATACCGATGACCCCCTGTCCGGCCTGGAGGTCACTGAAAAGGGTTTTGCTGAACTGACCCGGGGGGTCAAGTCTTTGGCTGAGCAGAATTGTCATGGAAGGATTGTCTCTTGTCTGGAAGGGGGATATCACCTCCATGCCCTGGCAATGTCGGTCCAAAGCCACCTGGAGGTGCTTTCTCGGGAGATTCCATAACCCCCCCCCCTCGAGACCCGCGATGAGATTTTAGGGAAACCGTTAAGTCGCCTGAAAGACAAGGCCAGAGGTCAAAGGGGGATTGAGGCGTACTGTCCCGTACGCTGAAGAGTCTTTTGGCCGATGACGCAGTATTTCAGGTGAATCGGCGGTTTCCAATTCCGCAATCGCGGAATTGGAGGATCCCACCTTTTCTTGACCGCCCCCTTGTCCTCATGCTATACTCCGAGCCTTGACTTGAGCCCGTTTTTATTGACATTTCTAAGGACCGATTTTAATCTGTTTTAATGGTGGCCATCCGTGGAATAGCGCTTTCGAAGTCCTTCCATTATCATCAGGTACTCAATGAGATTTCCCTGGAGGTAAAAGAGGGGGAGTGTTATGCGCTTTTCGGGCCGAACGGCGCCGGAAAAACAACCCTCCTGAGGATATTCGCGACATTGCACCGCCCTTCTTCCGGACGATTCGAGATCCTCGGTCGGGACGGTTTCCGGGAAAGAGCGAAAATTCGCGAAGACCTCTTCCTGATTGGCCACGGATCGTATCTTTATGACGATTTGAGTGTCGTTGAGAATATTCAGTTTGCAATCGGAATTCGCGGCGAAAATCCGAGCGATCATGAGATCAAGCTTGCGCTCGACAGGGTGGGCATTGGTGCGTTTGGAAAATTAAAGAGCCGACACTTGTCGGCGGGAATGAAAAAACGGCTCTCGATTGCGAAAACCCTCTTGATCCGTCCGAAGATTCTCCTCCTTGATGAAGCCTATGCCTCCCTTGATGAACGGGGTGTCGTGATGCTGAATGACTGCATTCGGGAGTTTGCGAAGGAGGGGGCGGCCATCCTAATGACGACCCATGACCGGTCAAAAACGGCAGAAGTGGCGCACCGGGCGGGCATCCTGCAGCGGAGCGTACTGCGGGAAATAACCATTAAAGAGATGTTGGCGGCAGATGCACTTTTTTAACGTGATCCGTTGGATTGCATGGAAAGATCTTCTGAGTGAGGTGCGAAATCGAGAGAATATTTCTTCAATGTTTTTTTTCGCCCTCATTGTTATTTTTATCTTTAGTTTCAGTTTTTCTCTGGACCCAAAAATAATAGACGAAGTGATGCCGGGAATTATCTGGGTCGCTTTTGGTTTTACGGCAATCATCGGCCTTGGAAAGTCCTTTCTGGCAGAGGTCCATAATGATTGTATGGAATACTTTCAGATACTTCCGATCCCGAAGGGGGCCATTTATCTTGGGAAATTTATTGGCAACGTCCTGTTCCTGCTGACCGTCGAAATAATTCTGTTCCCCCTCTTTGTCCTCTTCTTTAATCTGGATGTACTTGAAAGGTTTCCACAATTTCTGTTAATATTCGTGGTCGCATCGATTGGATTGTCGGCACTTGGAACCTTGTTCTCTGCCCTGACGGTTCAGGTTCGGGCACGGGAAGTGATGTTTCCGATCCTTCTGCTGCCGATGGCGGTCCCGATTTTTATTGGCGCGGTCGAAGCGACCCGGGGGGTCTTTAACGGTGATGCCTTTGCTCTCTATAGTCACTGGATTCAGTTGCTGGTTGTTTTTGATCTTATTTTTGTTGTTGTGTCCTTTTGGATCTTTGAATTTATATTGGATTATTGAACATGCTTGGACAACGTTTCATCCGATGGCTTGGGCGATATGAAGGGTGGTTTGGCGGTGTGGCGGCGCTTTGCATAGGCATTGGACTGTACATGGCGCTGGTAACCTCTCCCCCGGATTATTATCAGGGTGAGGTGGTCCGGATCATGTATGTCCATGTTCCTACCGCGAAAACCTCTCTTGTGGCCTACCTCGTTCTTTTTGGGGGAAGTATCTGGTATCTGTGGAAGCGGGACCCCGTCATCGATAATATGTGTCATGCCACTGCCGGGATCGCGCTTTTTTATGTAGGAACCGCCTTGATTACGGGTTCGATCTGGGCCAAGCCCACCTGGAATACCTGGTGGACCTGGGACCCTCGCCTGACCTCCTTTGCCATCTTGTTTTTAACCCTGGTTGGATATCTGATGCTTCGGACTTTCCTGGACGATAAGGAAAAGGAGGCGACCTTTGCGGCGATACTGGCGATCATCGGCTTCATCGATCTTCCGATTGTCTATTTCTCTGTGGAATGGTGGCGGACTTTGCACCAGCCCATGTCGATGTCGGTCCGCGGAATCAGCTTTGCACCCGAGATGCTCTATCCCCTCATCCTGATGTCAATCGGTTCCTCCCTGCTCTTCTCCTATATGCTGATGGTGCGGACCCAGATGCTCTATTTGGAACATCTGCTGGAAGCAAAGCAGGGCCGTCTGTTAAGCGAGACCCGTTTATGAGGGTTAGGCGATGAAGCGATTCTATCTGCGCTGGGGAGGGGTGTTGGCCCTTGGTGCCATCATCGGTTTCTTTGGTCTGGTTCGATATCAACGAGAGGTCAGTGCGATCCCTCTTGAAAAGTTTCTGGGCGAAAAACCAACTCGGGCCGTGCGTGTTCTGGGAATGGTTGTGGGCGGAAGTCTGAATCGGGGAGCGACGGGAGAACCGATTCAGTTCACCCTCTCAGAAGAAGGGGCGCAGGTTCCTGTCTACTACAAGGGGGAGGATCCGGAAAATCTGAGAGAGCTCAAAAGACTGGTCATATTGGGGCGATGGAACCCTGAAGATCAACGGATAGAGGCGGAAGCAATCTCCGGTGTTCCCAATTACGGCTTTGTAACCTGGGCTTATCTGGTGACGCTCATCCCCATGACCCTCTTTCTCTTTAATATGGAAAGAAAGGTTGCTTTGCTGTATGTTATGATAAAAGAAGAGAAGATTTATCAGCCGGAGGAGAACGTTTGAGGTTAGGTAGGAAAACCGGAATCATCTTTAGTATCACCCTGATTGTCTTTAGTCTAGGATATCTGGCCTACGGAAATTTTGGAAAGAACCTCGTCTATTTTGTGACCCCATCAGAGGTTGTCACTTTTGAGTCGGATCGCTACGGCAGGAAGATACGGGTGGCCGGCATGGTGGTTCAGGCAAGTTTAAAGGTCATCCCGAATACGCTGAAGATCACCTTTGACCTTACGGATGGCGCAGAAACCATCCCGGTTGCTTTTGAAGGCGTCCCTCCCGACCTGTTCAAAGAGGGGACCGGGGCCGTGGTTGAAGGTTTCTGGGATGCAGACCGTGTTTTTCACTCTCACATGATCATGGCAAAGCATAATGAAGACTATATGCCGATCGAGATGAAAAAAGCGGGAGTGAAGCTCCCGACAAAAGGTATTATAAAAACCCTGCAGCTAAAATAGTTTATCCCCGCCCCCGCCCAACCCTCTAATCGAACCACGGCAGAGGCGTGTTTTGGGCTGGCGGCAAAAAAGGGAGCAGCATGGTTGTTGAAATAGGGCATTATGCCGTGGTGACGGCGCTGCTTTTATCGATATTTGGCGTTGTCGCACCGATTATAGGTCTGAAGAGGAAGAATCCCGCTTGGGTCCAGGTTGGGCAGCGGGCGGTCATCCTCACTTTCGTCCTGATCACGGTCGGGATGATCGCCATGGTCTATTCATATCTGACCGAGGACTACTCCGTCAAATATGTCTATGCCACCTCCAACAGCAATCTCCCGATCTTTTATAAGATCGCGGGTCTCTGGGGAGGCCATGAAGGCTCCCTGCTGCTCTGGGCTTGGATCCTTGCCTTCTACTCCATGGTTGCGGCAACGCTCCATTGGAAAACCCAGCCGGTGGTGATGCCCTATCTCATCCTGATGGAATCGCTGGTCCTGTGCGGATTTCTGCTCCTCATCCTCTTCCTTTCAAACCCTTTCGAGCGGATCTTTCCGGCCCCGCTTGACGGCAAGGACTTGAACCCTCTCCTGCAGGACCCCGCGATGGTCATTCATCCCCCCTTGCTTTATTTAGGCTATGTTGGTTTGTCTATTCCCTTCTCCTTTGCAATGGCCGCCCTTTTCTCAGGACGGTTGGGGGAGGAGTGGGTCAAGGTGACCCAGCGATGGACCATCTTTGCCTGGATTTGCCTGACCGCCGGTATTCTGATGGGAGGATATTGGGCCTACTATGAGCTCGGTTGGGGAGGATACTGGGGATGGGACCCGGTAGAAAATGCGGCCTTTATGCCTTGGCTGGTGGCGACCGCCTTCCTCCATTCGGTCATGGTTCAAGAGACCCGGAAGATGTTCAAGGTCTGGAATCTCTTCCTCATTATATTGGCTTTTTCCTTATCTCTCATCGGAACCTTTCTGGTGCGAAGCGGTATCCTCTCCTCGGTCCATTCCTTCGCCGCCGACCCGGGAAGGGGGGTCTTTATCCTCGCATTTGTCGCGTTTATGCTCCTTCTCTCCTTCGGGACCCTCATCCTTCGATCATCCAAACTGAAGAGCTCCGTCACGATAGAATCGGTCGTTTCCCGTGAGGCGATATTCCTGTTTAACAACCTCTTTTTCCTTGTGGCCTTGGTGACGGTCTTTATCGGGACCCTGTATCCCCTCTTAATGGAGGTCTTGCAGTTTAACAAGGTTTCCGTCGGTCCCCCTTACTACAATGCGGTCTTCATGCCGGTGGCCCTGGGCCTGATCTTCCTGATGGGGATCGGTCCATATATTCCCTGGCGAAAGACGACGGCCAGAAACATTAAGGAATTGTTCGGCCTTCCCCTCATGCTCGCCCTTGGGGCGGGGGTCCTTTTATTTATCTTCGGGGTCCGTGAGGAGTATGCCCTGGCCAGCATGACGGTTGTCTCTTTTGTCGCTTCCGCGATTTTTATTGATTTCAGTAAGATCGCTGTTTTTTGGGGAAAGCGGGATGCGGTCAATCCCTTCCTAGGGTTCCTCTCAGCATACAGAAGAAACCCCAGGCGGATTGCGGGGCTGATCACCCATATTGGTGTCCTGGTCATGGTGGTCGGTATTACCTTCTCCTCTCTTTACCAGACGGAAAAGATTCTCATCATGAAGCCGGGCGATGAGGTCAGCCTCAAATCTTTTCAGCTTCGTATGGCAAGGCTGTATAGTACGGAAGGGGTCAATTGGGAGGGCAGGGAGGCCCTTTTTGATATCTACCAGGAGGGCAGAATTGTAACCCAGATGCGGCCGCAAAAGCGGTTTTATACAGTCTCCCAGACCCCAACCACCGAGACCGCCATTTATCAGACCTATATGGGCCATCTCTTCGTCACCATACCCGAAGTCTCCCCCGACGGCACCTGGGCTCGTGTGCGTGTCTTGCACAACCCCCTGGTCCTCCTGGTTTGGTACGGAGGTGGAATTATGGGGATTGGAGGGTTCTTGAATATCTTCCGAAGAGACCGAAAGCGGTCTGCCGTTTCCGTTACATCCGGTGTCACTGCCAAGAACGCGCCTGCCCTGGCCTCGGGGAGAGATGGAATCGTGGCACAACGTTCGGAGAGCTAAGCGATGGGCAGTTTTAAAGGGTGGCATGCCCTCCTTCTTGCGGGTACTCTGGGTCTTCTGTTTATTTTCTACCAGGGTCTATGGGGAAATCCAAACTTCATCCCTCCTGTAATTATAGCGACACCGGCCCCTGAAGTGAACGGTCCTGACCTCTACAAAGGCACGCCGGTTTCGCTAAGCGATTATAGGGGGAAGGTCATTCTCGTTAATTTCTGGGCGTCGTGGTGTGTGGAATGCAAACTGGAGCACAAATCCCTCCTCGCCATCAAGAAGCACTATGAGGACGACCCGAATTTTGCCATGTTTGGCATAAATTATCAGGATAAGGACCATCTGGCGAAGGAATACCTTCAGGTCCATGGAAATAATTTCGATCATATTCGGGACCTTGACGGCAGAATCTCCATCGATTTTGGCGTATATGGTGTGCCGGAAACCTTTGTCATTGACCAGGATGGGATCATCCGCCACAAACAGATTGGGCCGATTGTCGGAGATGTCTATTCGGACATGATCGAAAAGGTCATCGACCCACTACTCAACGGGACCGCGGGGACTGTGGGGACGGTGTCCTCATCATGAAAAAAGGCATTGTGTTTGCCCTGTTTTTATTGATCGTGTTTTCCGGTGTCTGTGTCGCAGAACAGGTCGATGATGAGGTTTTGCAGGGTCGGATCAAGGAGGTTTCAAAGACACTTCGCTGTGCGGTCTGCCAATCGGAATCGGTCTGGGAATCGAATGCCACGCTCGCGATCCAGATGCGTAAGATCGTTCGAGAGAGGCTCATTGCCGGAGAATCTCCAGAGGAAATACGAGCCTATTTTGTCAGCCGGTACGGCGACTTTATATTATTGAAACCCAGGGTGCGCGGACTGAACCGGCTTCTCTGGTTCGGTCCCTTCATTCTCTTGGCCTTTGGAGGGTTTTTCCTGTACCGAACCTTGCGCCGATGGACCGCAAGGCCCGTACCGACGGAACCGGATGCGGGAGTCCCCATTGATGATGCTCACCGAAGACGGATTGAAGAAGAGTTACGTTCTTTTAATAAGTAGTTTTCTGTAGGTTCCATACGAGATGTTCCCTGCTATAATTACATTCATGCTCCTGGGGGTCGTCGGCGTGCTTGCCATGCCGCTTTTCCGGAGGTCGGCAAACCCTCTGCTTGTGGGTAATGAGGCGGAGATTGACGAAGAACGGGTTAATCTTGACATCGAACGACAGACCCTTCTTAGAACGCTTTCAGAACTTGAGGTCAATTACTCACAGGGAAAGGTTGCTCTGGGTGACTATGAACGCCTGAAGTTGGGCTATGAGCATCGGTTTTTGAAAGTTTTGGACCGCTTGGATGCGATTCCATGGACGGGAAAAATCGCTCCGAAACAGAAAAAATCCCGTGTCCCATCTTCAACGAAGGGGCATTGGGTTTCCATCGGGATGGTCGTGCTCCTTGTTGCGGCAGGTTCATCCGGATTATATGAGTTGGTCTTTTGGAAGTTTGACCGGGATGCGACCTCGCGTGGCGGAGTTCCGGCTCAGCCGATGCCCCCGATTGACCCGGTGGCCATGGTTGCGCGTCTGGAGAAACGTCTTAAAGAGAATCCGGATGATCTGCAGGGGCAGGTGATGATTGGTCGGTCCTATGGGGCCTTGGAGCGGTGGGAGGATGCACTGACCGCATGGCGAAAGGTTCTCGAACTCGACCCAAGGCATTACACGGCACATTTCCAGATGGGAGAAATCCTGCTTCGGACGACAGCGCTTACCAATCCGAAAGACGCAGAAAAGGCCCTTTTCCACATCGATAAGGCGCTCATTGTGACGCCTCAGGATGCCAGTGTTCTCTGGTTGCGTGGCTGGTCTCTTGTTGCCCTGGGTCGAACCTTTGAGGCAGACGAGACCTGGACAGAGGCCTTTCAGTATATCCCGCAGGGGACAGAAGAATCGGAGACCGTCAAGAAGGCCTTGCAGAATCTCCGGGCAGGGAAATTCCCTTCGTCATAAGGATTCCCCTGTGGTTGGATCGGTCACAGGGCTGAGGTCGAATGAATGGAGCCAAAGCGGATAAAACGGCTTGTCTTTTATGTCCTTTTTCTCTCGGTGCTTTTATTTCAGTTTGCCTGCACCGAGACAAAGATCGGGCCGAAGGAAAAGGCGCTTCCCCTGAAAATGGGCATAGAGGTTGGAAATCTTGCCCCGGATTTTAATATCAAAAATCTAGGCGGGGGCAGGGCGTCACTCTCAGACTATCGAGGGAAGGTTGTCCTTGTTAATTTCTGGGCAACCTGGTGCGGACCCTGCAAGGCGGAGATGCCGTCGATGGAGGCGCTCTATCGAAGCCATGTGCGGGATGATTTCGAGATTCTGGCCGTTTCGATTGATCTTGGAGACGAAGCCCCTATTCGATCCTTCGTGGAAGATTTTGGCTTTACGTTTCCAATCCTGCTCGATAGCCAGTTTGACGTCAATGATCTTTTCCAGGTCCGAGTTGTCCCGACCAGCATCGTCATCGACCGTAACGGAGTGGTGACGGATCGTTTATTGGGGGCAAAGGACTGGAACGATCCGGACGCGCAGGCCTTTGTGAAAGAATTAGTCAACCGGCCTTATGAAGAAATCGGTCAATCAGGCCTAGCCGAAGGCGATAACAAGAAAGGTTAAAGGGATGTAACGATTCAGCACGCCACTATTTTTCTTCAGGGCAAGGTGCGAGGAGTACAGAACCGGAACGTATGTTACATACGTGAGGATTCGAGCACCGCCGCTATGAAGGAAAATAGTGGCGTGCTGAATCGTTACAAGCGAACACGTATGCAGCCGACGGGAAACATGTCATTCTTTATCGCTTTTTCTGCGGGGTTTCTCTCCTTTGTCTCTCCATGTGTTCTTCCGATTGTCCCTTCTTATGTTTCCTTTATTACCGGTCTGTCCCTTGATGAACTGACCTCGGCGGGAGGGAAGGGGCGGGCCCGTGAGATCGCGTTGAAAAACTCTCTGATGTTTATCCTGGGTTTCTCAACGATTTTTATTCTTTTCGGCGCATCGGCAACTTTCCTCGGTCATTTATTCCTTTCGAATCAAGTCCTCCTCCGGCGTTTTGGCGGCGCCCTCATAATGTTTTTTGGTTTGTACATCATGGGTCTGATTAAGCCCTTGTTGATGGGAAGGGATTCCCGTTTCCATTTCAAGAACAAGCCTGCGGGCTATTTTGGTTCTTATCTTGTCGGCATTGCCTTTGGTGCGGGCTGGACCCCTTGTGTCGGTCCCATCCTCGGGTCGATCCTCCTCTATGCAAGTACGACTGGTTCTGTTTTTACGGGGATTCAGCTTCTTGCCGTGTATTCCCTCGGACTTGGCCTTCCTCTCCTTATTTCTGCCATTGGGGTTCAGTCCTTCCTGTTTTATTTCAAGAAGACTGCGCGCTATATGCGGTTTGTTTCCGGGGCAAGCGGTGCAGTTTTGGTCGCCGTGGGGTTTCTGATCTTTACGAACTCCCTCACACTGCTGACCTCGTTCTTCACAGAAATAGGCTTCGGATGGACGATCGGTCAATGATAAGACCTCTAAAACCCTTTTTCGCTCCCTGTTATTGAGGGCCTGTGAATGCGGTTAATACTTAGTATTCTTCTGGCCTTTTCCTTCTTCCCATTGCCTATCCTATCTGCTGAAGAACCGACACCTTCGTATACCTTTAAGGCCCTTGCTGAGATTGGAGGGCGGTCTATTGTCAATATCCGATCTTCGGAGCTTGCAGAAGAGGGCGAGGGGCCGCTCAAAGATTTCTTCCTTTTTGGAGACTACCTCAAAACGGAGGTGAAAGCGGGAAGCCTGGGAACGGGTTTTATCATTGATCCCACCGGTTTGATTCTTACCAATTACCATGTTGTTGCGCCAAAACCCTGGAACCGGGTGGTGGGAGGGATGTCGGTTCGGCTTTCTGACGGGAGGGAGTTCCCGGCGCGGGTGATCGGAACGGATGAAAGACTCAATGTCGCTCTCCTGCGGATCGAGGGAGAAGTGCCCTTCCCCTCGGCGATCCTGGGTGATTCGGAGCATCTTGAAATCGGAGAATGGGTGATGGCGGTCGGAAATCCCTTCGGCATCGAAACCTCTGTGACGGTCGGCGTGGTCAGCGGAACCGGCAGAGTGCTTGGCGCAGGCCCCTATGATCATTTTATCCAGACCGATGCAGGTATTCATGCCGGAAATTCAGGCGGCCCTCTGCTGAACCTGCGGGGCAAGGTTGTCGGCATGAATGCCGCAGTGCGTTCCTCCGCGCAGGGCATTGGGTTTGCCACGCCGATTAATATGCTGAAGAAGATTCTCGTACCACTTGAAAAAGAGGGAAAGGTGACGCGGGGATGGTTGGGGGTAATGATTCAGTCTCTAACCCGGGATCTGGCCAGGGCCTTTCAATTGGAGGATGAGCGGGGGGCATTGGTTTCACAGGTCATGGAAGAAAGTCCGGCGGAGCAGGCCGGTGTTCTCCGAGGGGATGTTATCATGACGTTTGATGGAAAAGAGGTTGGAGAGATGCATGATCTTCCTTCTTTGGTTGCAGAAACCCCAGTTGGAAAGACGGTCTCGCTTGCCTTGGTTCGTAAGGGAAGGCCGTTAGAGCTGCGAGTCAAAATCAGGCGTCTGGAAGAGAACTAGGCGTGTGTGAAAGAAGAGCACAAGACGGATAGGCGGGAGTTGGTTTCTTTAGGCGATTTTCTGAAGCAGCCAGCCGGCCATGAAGATCCCCATGCCGACGATGGTAAATGTGTAGAGAAAGCCCATATCTTTGCCGAGAGCCGCCGACACAATGAGGGAGTGCAATACCAGGACAATTCCAGTGATCTGAACGCCCTTTGCAATGTAATAGAAGGTTTTTCCCATTATCTTTTCCTGTTGAACGAGCAGTGGGCAATACCCCAGCCTTCCAGGGAATTTACCATAGGATAGGGTTGAAAATCAATTATGACCGGGAAGGATCGCTGTTGAATCGAAGGAGGATTTGAGTATGCCGAAATCATTCCAGAACAGAAAGAGATTGGGCGAGATGCTCATTTCTGAAGGACTCCTTTCGGAAGCGCAGTTGGAGCGGACCCTGGCAGAACAGCGCACGCACGGGGGCCGAATCGGAATGCTCTTGAAAGATCTCGGGTTTGTTACAGAGGATGATATCATCAGGGCCCTTGGGAGGCAGATGGGGATCGAGTATGTCGATCTTTCCAGTATGCTCATCGACCCGGAGGTGATCAAGGTGGTTCCTGAAATCCTGCCCGCCGTCACAGCGTGATTCCTCTCTTTAAGAAAGAAAACAGCTTAACCCTGGCGATGGCCGACCCCCTCAATGTTTTCGCCATCGATGACGTGAAGCGTGTGTCCGGATGCCAGGTTGAGCCGGTGATGAGCAAAGAGGCGGACATGATGAAGTCTGACCGCTACTACAGCATGACCGGGACGATGGAGGAGGTGGTTCGGAGTTTTGAGGAGCAGCGAGCAACTACAGATCGCCGGGAGGGGACAGGAGAACGACGCCGGGGAGACCGACGTGAGGCACAAAGCCCCTACCTCATCGACTCCGGGGAGACAGGGGATGGAGATGGAGAGAGTCTGGAAACAGTTGCAGAGGATGCCCCCGTGGTGAAACTTGTGAATACGGCCATCATGCAGGCAGTTCGTGAAGGGGCCAGTGATATTCATATTGAACCGGACTCCGATGTCTTAAGGATCCGTTTCCGGATTGATGGGATGGCGGTTCACGATATTCAGCCGGACCGTGTTATTCTGAAAAATGCATCAGGGGTTCTGGAGTTAAGAGTTGATCCGTTTACCACGAGATAATAGAGGAAGCCCTGAATCAGAGATTCCTCAAGTCGCGCCGCAAGGAGGGTGTCGAATGCAGCCATATGAAAAAGACAGACCTGGGAACAGACGGACACGGATAGTCGTCCTGCTTCTTGTCCTTCTGCTTGGTTTTGTGATCGGTCCTTTGGATGCTGGAGCAGGACACCGGCATCCAGAAGACTTGGACAAGGGTTCATCCCTTCTCTCTATGGAATTCAGGGATGCCGACTTAAAAGATGTCCTCCGTGCTCTCGGCCAGGAGAACCAACTGAATATTATCGTTAGCGAAGATGTCAGCGGAAAAGTCACCCTCAGTTTTCGGGAGGTTTCTTTTGAAGAAGCCCTGGGGTCGATCCTGAAGGTCAACAACCTTGTTTCGTTCAGGGAAGGGGATATTGTCCGTGTCATAAAATCGCCATTCGGTGAGGGTGAAACGGATCTGGAGACGAAGATTATCCCGATTTCGTTTGCAGATGCAAGGGAAACGAAAGAGATCATCAAAGAATTATTGACCAAGAAGGGAAGTGTTTCACTCGATGTTCGCACCAACTCTTTGATTGTCCGGGATGACCCTGGAAACATACAGAAAATTGTCATGGTTGTCAGGACCCTCGACAGTGAAACCCCGCAAGTGATGATTGAGGAGCGTATCGTAGAGGTGAATTCCAACTTTACCCGGGAGTTGGGAATCCAATGGGGAGGAAGGCTCGAAGCCGGTTCAAACAAGTTCTTTCAGGTGACCGGGACGGGTTTAACCGGTGGGACTGGTCTTTCCGGGAGTAATTTCCTGGTCAATCTTCCGGCCACCGTCGGGGCAGGATCAGGCGGCGCCATCGGGTTACTGGTCGGGAGTATCGGATCGGCCAGGCAGCTCGACATCCAGTTGTCAGCGATGGAGGACACCGGGCAGGGGAAGATCCTCTCCAATCCCCGCGTATTGACGTTAAACAACAAGAAGGCAGTCATCTCAAGCGGGACGGAGATCCTGATCCCGACGGCCGCGATCCTATCCACAGGGGCACAGACGGGAGCCGGTGGAGGAACATCGGTCACCGGCACGGGGGCAACGACCGTGGTCACGACCATCGACGCAAAACTTGAACTCATTGTAATCCCTCATATTACACCCGACAATCAGATCCTCCTCTATGTCAAGACCACTAAAAAAGATCCTGATTGCAGCCAGCAGGTGCAGGGCATTCCCCCCTTACTTACCCGAACGGCCGAGACCCACCTATTAGTGGGAAACCGTGAAACGATTGCCATCGGCGGCATCTATACCCGTCGGGAATCGACAGCGGAAAAGGGGGGCCCCTGGTTGTCAAAGATTCCGATCATCGGGTGGTTTTTCAAAAAACAGATCAAAAATGAAATTCAGAACGAACTTCTGATCTTCATCACCCCCCACCATCCATAGGAAACCGGACAATAAGGAGCAAAGAATGAGGGCCCTCCGGTAACTCCATTCCATGTCACGCGCCCATAGCTCAGCTGGATAGAGCACTTGGCTTCGAACCAAGGGGTCGGGGGTTCGAGTCCCTCTGGGCGCACCATCTTTTCAATGACTTAGAGAGAACGTACACCTGCCACAGTCGGCGATTGTGTTAAAATTGTGACAAAATTCTCCCTTTTATCCAAGATTTCCACCCCATCTCTAAGGCTTTCCGGGTAGTGATGTGCATAACGCTGGGTCATGCTTGGAGTTTTATGGCCGAGCAAGATTTGCACTTTGTAGATGTCCACCCCCACCTGGACGAGCCGAGTCGCAAAGGTATGCCGTAGGTCATGAAAGCGGATATCTTCGATCCTGGCCTTATTGAGAGCCGAACGATAGGCACGCCTCAGGTTGTTTACGTCAATCTCGGTGTGGGCCTTGCTATGGAAGACGAGATTTGTCATAAGTGCCCTGACCTTCGATTTCTGCCTGAGAAGATGGGTTGCCGTCTGGTTGAGAGGAATGGTCCTTTTCTCCCCGTTCTTGGAACGAAAGACGGTGACGGTCTTTCGAAAAAGATCAACTCCCGACCACTTCACTCCTCTGTGTCAAGTTCACGAAAACAGTTCAGCTTGGCGAGTGATGCGCAATACATTGGAAGAATCCTAAGATGCGTGAGACTTTATTAGGAGGGTTAATATTTAGATTGAAGAGAAGTAAATTTAGGCGAGACGTTCTGGAGGTCGTAAAAGGTCAAAAATAAAAGGAAAAAGTTTATTGAAAAGGTCTTATGATGATGACTATGGTGCTTCCAAAGAGAGGGAACTTCCTAGTGTTTACCGTGGGTCCCCTGGGAGGAGGATTAGGTTTTCTCCTTCCGGTATCTTCATTAGTCTCTTGGATTTCAACTTCTGGCTTGTCGTAGGTCCCGCTGTTCCGTAACGGATTGCAATACTCTTGGTCCTTAGTACTAATGGCAATCACGGATTCGAATAATAAGTGCAACAATAGGTTGAGATCACGTTCTATTAATTGTTCCTAGAATTAAGGTGCAAGTCCTTTTCAATGTGCCTGTCGATCCCCAAACTCATCCGCCTCATCGTGATGCGAATCATCACCGTGACCGGACTCACCCCCTTCTTCGTTGTGTCCACCGTCACTATGACCATGTCCCTCTGAAGCTTGCTGATCGAGTGTCCGGTAATCCTCACTACTCATATTGGGTAAGGTCTTTACAAATGCAACGATATTCCAAAGTTCCTCATCTTTATGCGTCGGTCCCCAGGCCGGCATTCCGGTCATCCGGATGCCGTTTTTAATCACCCAGAACAGCTCGGCGGAAGACATCTGTTCGGCACGCTTGGCAAGGTCCGGTGGTTCAGGGTTTAGTCCCTGGGCTATCGGAGAGGCTGAAGCTCCCGGCGGGGTATGACAGCTTGCACACATCTCACGATAACTGCGGAAACCTTCTTCGACCTGTTGCGTCCCTTTCATGGGCGGCACTTTGATTGAGGCTGCACGGCTTTTCACGGCGTTCTCCCGTGTAGTGGCCAATACCCAGCGGATCAAGGCTGGATCTTTCCATGATGTGGACACATTGAACAGGCCGGCGTAAACTACCGTCAAACCCACAAGCGTGGCAAGTGTTAGGGCAGTACCTAATGTGATGACAATATTTTTCATCTTAACTCCTTTCGTCATCTGATATGAATTATGGAATAAAACCTATTTTTGAAAGTCCCTCAAGTTTTCTATTCACTCTTCCAATTTCCCTCTAATTCCTTATCGCCCCTGAAGGGAGAGAATGTAATGCACCAGATCCCAGGCGCTGTCTTCTTCCCCTTTGAAGGAATCGTTGTAGCCGGGCATGGGGGTACCGTCGAGGCCGGTCATGATGGTCCGGTAGATGTCTTCGTGGGAGGTTCCATTCCCGAAGGTTTCCTGTCGCGTAAGATCAACCGGATGGATCATGAGTTGTCGTTCATCCCTGAGATCCATCCGCCCGGCCTTACCATCATCGCCATGGCATTCATTGCATTTCATGATGTTAAATAGCAGTCTGCCACGCAAGGCGCTCTTAGCCGAATAGGCATAGGGACCCACATGTTTGACATACTTGATCGTTGTCGTGGTCGGAAGCTCTTCCTGAATAAACTCTTTTGCGATATACATCGCCACGGACTTGATGCCGTCTTCACCCAGATTTCGAAAAGACGGCATATACCCTGGAATCCCTTCACGAATGGTCCTCATGAGGTCCGTCAACATGGGAAGATCACCCGATTCGGTCGACCGAAATTTAAAGATCCCCATCGTAAAATTATTCGGCCTCGGGTGAGAGTAGGGCCCGATAAATCTTGAGGCGGGGCCGTCACCCTCTCCCTTCCTGCCGTGGCAGAAAAAACAGCTCATCTGAAAAATCATCTTCCCTTTCATGACGGCCATCGCATTTGGTTCTTTCATGTTCATATCATCCATACTCTGCATGTCTTCCATGCCATCCATCTCTTTCATTTCACCTCCCTCCATGTCCATAGAGGAATGGTCCATCTCTTGCGATTGAACCTGTGCAATCGAAACAAACAGGACGACGAAGCTCAGAAGTCCAAGGGTCATAACTACTGGTTTTAATAGACGCATAATTGCCTCCTGCCTAGGGTGCGCGTTCATTCTAAAAATCAAAATCGACTCCGACCGCAACAAGGTTTCTGAAATTCTGAAGGGGGTTGTCACTGACCGTCCCGACATTTACGCTGTCGCGTAAAAAGAGGGCGAAGTTGTCCCTGTAGTATTTTCTGACCTGGAGTGTCAGGACTTTTCCATCTGCCTTTTGGTTGACAAAACCTCCTGATATCATCTGGTCATATCTGAGGGAAACGAGGTGTTGATCGGTGATGAGCAGGTCGCCCTCTATCGTTAAACCCACGGCAGTGTCATCAAAGGTCGCGGCGGCACTCGCGGGCAGACCACTGATTTTATCCCAAATTATCGCTCCATAGATGTCGAGCAACTTATACTTCACGTTGCCTGCGAAGCCGTAGCGGAACCAGTCGATCAACTGATTTCCAACCATTGCCGTGTCGTTTCCCCAATTGGCGAGCCCTGAAACACTCCCGGAAAAATATTCCGTGCCCCCGAAATTCATTCGTGCCATCAGATAGGGGTCTTTTTTTTCGTTCACATCAGCGGTGCCCGCTTCGATGCCTTGCATGATGCCGGCCTGAATCATATATTTCCCTGCGACCATTGCATGGACATCAAGGCCAAAACCTCCGGAAGTGTTGTAGAGGACGGATCGTGTGACTTCAAGAGATTGGCCGTCACCCGTGCTCAGCCCAAAAAACTTTGAGGCAAAGGCATAGGGTGTCAGAGTAAATCGCTGTATCTGTCCGCCTTTATCGACGCGTCCTGGACTATTGATGATGAACTGCCGATTGGTCGAGTAAGAAAAATTGGTCGAAGGGTCAACCTTCCCGACCATGACCATCGGCCCCATCATCATCGGGCCGCTCATGCCACCGGACGGCTTTTTCGATATTGAAGGCCCAAGATCAAACATGAGGAGAAATTCTTTGCCCAGACCGAATTCCGTCTTTTTTTCGAAGAGTCCGTTTTCGATGCCTTGAATGGCATCGATTTCGTTGCTTAGATTCAAAAAATAACTGACGTCGTCGGTAAAGGTCCCTGCAAAATAGAATTCGATCTCACGCGGCAGTGCCAGGTTGCTTTCGACCGGATTCCCGCCGGAGAAAGACTCGGCAAAGTTCCCGGTCGCCCGGAGCCCGAAGATATTCAGCATCTCGATCTCGGAGTTGACCCGTCCGATTCGCCGCTTCTTACGAAGCTCCCCCTCCTTGGTTTGAGGAATCTGGTAACCTGCCATGTGAAAGACCTCGCCAAAGGCATTCAAACGGGGGGGCTTGGTATGGCAGGAGGTACAGGAAAGATCGTATTTTCTTGCAAAGGCAGGGATCGCCTTTGAGGGAGAAGGGAATATCGCTAGGACAAATAACCCTAGAAAAAAAATGGGGATGATTCTTCCTAGAACCTTCAGTAGAGTCTTTGATGTTGTCGGCATTGGAACTTCCTTTCAATAAGATAGAAATATGCTTTTCAAGAGGTGAATTTGCATCCGGACTATCGGAGAACCGATATTCGGAACCGCTAGGCATATTATGAAAGGAAATCTTAAAGACGCAGAGATTGATTGAGTTGGTAGAGGTTCGAGATCCGCTTGAGAAATATTCGCGCTTCTAAAAAGTGTAATGGACGGTGGGTAGGATGGTAGAATCGGGATGTTACTATGATCGATACAGTAGAATCGTTGTGAGGAAGCGGTATCAAAGGGCCTTTTCCCCAGCTTGCCTCTTCTTTGGATAGTAATGCCGACCTGGAACAGGTATGCTCTCCCCCCTTGGAGGTGTGGTGGGTGTCATCCGTTTTCTGGTGGCCATGCCCAGCATGGGCCGTCATTAAGGTTTGGGCGGATGCTGAATTATTATCCCAAGGACAGACTCCCCAGATAAAAAACCAGACAAACAATAGCAATGATATCGAAAAACGATTTTTTGGGGCCTGGAAATATCTCATGTTAAAGTTAAAATCCCTTGATTTATTAGATCAATTGAGGTGAACCAATCGCATCTTTAATATCGTTTCAGGACTGTTTTCACTTAATCCATCACAAATTCCAATGCTTCTCGATTGGCTAGAATGGTCTGATCAATGATTTCTCCGCAGAGTAGACAACGGAACCCAATAAAAGAAAATCTGTCCATGTCATCCCAAAAATCCTGGAATCGATTTGGGACCATTAAACCATCACATCTTGGACAACACATAACACACCTCCTTCTTTTCAAAGGATGAGTATGTTCCTGGAATATCAGTAAACTGTTACCCGAATCTTATATCGTTGGGTATTTAAAGGGGGTATTAAAGGCGAAAGGATTGGTGGATCTGATAAAGATTAGAAAAACGCTTGGGGAGCCTGAGCGTTTGTGAAAACGGCAAAGGAAGATGGGGAGGCTGATGAAACTGGGCGAACACGAAGATTGAACCTGAAGATTCGTTCCTCGGAAGAGGTTGGAGAGAGTCTTTTCCCCAGTTTGACTGCTGTTTGGAAAGTGAAATCGCTCCGACGCAGCTATGTTCAACTCCCTTGGAGGTATGGTGGGTATCGTCCATTTCCTGGTGGCCATGCCCGGCGTGGGTTGCCACTAAAGGCTGGGCAGCCACAGAAGCATTATCCCAGGGGCAGATCCCCCAGACAAAGAACCAGACGGGGAGCAGTACAAAGGTGAAAAGCCGTTTTTTAGACGAGGGGTCCTTGTTCATGATTAAATTATAATCATGCTCTATCTTTATGTCAACTCTGGTGAAACACTCAGATTAAGCATTAGCGTAGAGAACCATCCCATGCGTACGTTCTTTTCTAGTGACCATTACCATCGATATTAGGTTTAACCGGCCAAACATTTCCCTTGGTAATCGATAATTCTTAAAACTTTGAATGTTATCGATTTGTAAGATGAATGCTTATTTTAAAAAGTGACAAAACTCATTGTTGGAGTTGGTTATCGTTGGGTAGAATAGGTTTGAGAGAGGAGAGATTATTATTTTTCTAACCCGTGTGCCGGTTAAGTTACCCTCAGACACCGTTCTATACCGGACGATTTTAATACTGTAATAGTATTGTGTCAAAATTGTGACAGAATTAAGCGAAAACGATAGAATTAATGGCAATCAGCAGAACCTATAGAAATCTGATAACATATTGATATTACGACTAAAGTATGTAAAAAATCCCAAAATAAAGCAGTTGTGAAAATACCCCTTTTCACGCTTCGAATCAAGGTGGCGGGGGTTCGAATCCCTCTGGGCGCACCATCTTTTCAAAGGGGTAACGTATTCAGACAACCTTTTTCCCCTCCCGGCTGTATAGTTTGTATAGTTGATTCCTTAGGCGGGAAACCGTTTACCTTCTACCCATTTCAATTTTTAAAACTTTTCCCTGAAACCTTCACACAACGATTTTCTTAAGATATTGAAGGTTACTACTCGAAATCCACAGATATTTTGTTTCTCAAAACATCTTCAACGAAATAACCTTGTGGACGGGATATTTTGAGTAAGACGCTTTAAAAGCGAGTCCGCTGTCGATTACATTGAAACGTTTATTAACAGTAAGCGATGTCACTCTTACTTGGGGAAGCTCTGAATAAGTCATGAATTAAATTTTCAGGGCTAAAATGCCCCGCTTCAGCGTTGTAAATCTTGAACATGCACAGCAAGTGTACGCAGTTAGCGAGCGAATAAAGATAAAGATTTTTTCATTTCGTGTCGAAGAATCCTCGCCTTCAGGGCGTGGTTCTTCCAAATAGAGGGCTATGGCTTCGCGAGAACCATCCTCTTCGATTTACGCCTTGAATCGAAACATTTTTTCTCCTTAAAAAATCAACCCAGACTTAATCAGAGCTTCCTTGGGTTATTTGAGCCCAATGGAGTTTGAAAAGAGTAGTCTCAGGAAACTGTCCATTTTTAGCCAATGATTTCCCCCGCTGGGTTATCCCAGGGGGGCACTCAATGCAAGCCAGAATTTTATTTATTCTCTGCGGCTTTTTCGTCTTGGTAGGCCTTGATCAACTCTGCGGAGATTTGTTTTGGTACTGGGGCATATTTCAGAAACTCCATTGAGAATTCACCCTTTCCCTGCGTACCACTTCGGAGATCAGTGGAAAATCCGAACATTGCGGAAAGCGGAACCTCGGCCTCGATTTGAACGAAGGTCTCGTTGTTTATCGTTCCGAGGATAACACCCCGTCTCTGATTGAGCAGTCCGATCACACCTCCTTGGAATTCGACGGGCGCTTCGCATCCCAATTTCATAATCGGCTCCAGGATAATCGGTTTGCCGTGAGGATAGACTTCCTTAAAAGCGGCGATCGCGCAGGTTTTGAAGGCCATTTCAGAAGAGTCGACCGCATGGAAGGCGCCGTCGTTTAGGACGACACGAACACCCACCACAGGAAACCCGATGAGCGAACCGGTCTTGATTTGTTCACGAAATCCCTTCTCACAGGCAGGGATATATTCGCGCGGGATTGCGCCTCCCTTGATGTCTTCGACAAACTCAAAGGTCTCAACCGCATCGGATGGGAGCGGTTCGATGTATCCTCCCATTTTTGCGAATTGTCCAGAACCGCCGGTCTGCTTTTTATGGGTGTACTTGAACTCGGCCTTCTGAGAGATTGTTTCCCGGTAGGCAACCTGCGGTTCTCCCGACTCGATCTCACAGCTGTATTCCCGTTTTATTCGTTCGATATAAATTTGAAGGTGAAGCTCACCCATGCCGGAAACGATGGTCTGGTTGCTCTCATCGTCGCGGTGAACACGAAAAGTGGGATCTTCTCTCATAAAGCGGTTGAGCGCTTTAGAAAAGTTTCCGGCGTCTCCCTTCTTTTTCGGCCAGACGGCCAGGGAGATGACGGCGTCAGGGACATACATTGAGGTCATGGTGTGGCGGATGGTCCCATCGGTGAAGGTGTTTCCGGAAGCGCAGTCAACACCGAAAAGCGCCACAATATCTCCCGCTTCAGCAGAGTCGATATCGTGCATCTCGTCGGAGTGCATCCGGACCAGCCGGGAGACGCGGACCTTCTTCCCTGTTGTCACATTATGGATCGTGTCTCCTTTTCTGACTATTCCCTGATAAACACGCATATAGGTCAACTGACCATAGCGACCATCTTCCAATTTAAAGGCGAGCATGACGAGCGGCTTGTCGGGCGTGCTTTCTAAGATGACTTTGGCTTCGTCGTTGTCCTGATCGTGCGCCTCATTGGTGATCTGAGTGGGATTGGGAAGATAGTAACCGACCCCGTCGAGAAGAAGTTGAACGCCTTTGTTCTTGAATGCGGAGCCCATCATCACGGGGATGAATTGAAGAGAGATGGTCGCCTTACGGATTGCCTTGCGAAGTTCGTCGGTTGAAACGGGTTCCTCCTCTAGGAATTTCTCGGCGATGTTGTCGTCGAAGTCGCTGATCGCTTCGACCAGATCATGGCGGAGGTTCTCGGCCTGGGCCTTCAACTCGGCCGGAATCTCTTCCTCTCGAACATTCTCTCCGTTGTCGCCATCAAAGTAGTAGGCTTTCATATTGGTGAGATCGACCGTTCCTTGGAAATCCATTTCCGCTCCGATGGGCATACTGATGGCGTGTGCGTTGTGCCCCAACTTTTCACGGAGCTGTTTGATGACTCGGAAGGGGTCGGCTCCCGTCCTGTCCAATTTGTTGATGAAGGCGATCCGAGGAACCTTGTAGCGGCGCATCTGGCGGTCAACCGTGATCGATTGGCTTTGGACGCCAGAGACGCCACAAAGGACGAGAATGGCAGCATCAAGCACACGAAGGGCTCGTTCCACCTCAATGGTAAAATCGACGTGGCCGGGAGTATCGATGATGTTGATGATGTAGTTTTTCCATTCGCAATAGGTTGCGGCCGATTGGATCGTGATTCCTTTTTCCCGCTCCAAATCCATCGAATCCATCGTCGCGCCCACTCCTGATTTTCCGCGGACCTCTTCAATCTTGTGGATTTTTCCCGTGTAAAATAAGGCCCGTTCCGTCAGAGTTGTTTTGCCAGAATCGATGTGGGCTGAAATACCAATATTTCTAACTTGACTGATGATCGCCATGCACTTGCTCCTTGATTAAATTTAAATAAAAAATAGGGACTGGTAGTATACTATCTCATGAACCACTACACAACTTATATGGCTCTGCTACAAAAAAGAGGTGAAAACCGTAAGGACTATTTAAGTGAGGTTGTGATTAAGTGTGATAGGTTATATTGGTCGAGGAGAGTCAACTAGACCCGTCACTTTGAATGTGGAAAGAAATTGAAAGGGGCTTGTTGGGGGATCTCTCTTCTTACGATAAAAGCGTGGTTCACATCCTTGCATCGACACTTTGCTAGAGCTCTAAAGGTATTGGAATGATGAATATCTATTTGGATTTCAAATGATTCACAGCCTGGTCCATGGTGTTGGATATGCGAATCGATTCCTTCTCTTATTTTAGTTCTTACAGGAGATGACATTAGAACAGGCCAGTTATACTTGTCGGACATTCTTACCCAGAGTTGAGAGTGCAATAAAAAGGGGGGGAGTGAAGGAGGCTCGAGTTATAACTGAAAGTGGTGTATTGAGTACTTGAAAAAAGCGGCGTATCTGGTTGATTTGAAACTGCGAATGAATCAAACAACCTGGAGGATACGCCACCATGAAAGATCATACCGTTATTTCGTTA
>DUAG01000079.1 GCA_012960925.1 Candidatus Manganitrophaceae bacterium | reverse complement strand
TCCCAAAGAAATCATTGGCTCCGGCATCCGGAGCGAGGATCTTGACGCCGGCGTCCCAGGTATTTAGACCCGTCCGATGATAGAGATAGGCCGCACCCGCATCGATGCCCCCCCCCGCAGCTTCAAAGACTGCCCCGACAATGGCGTAATCGCCCGAAATCGAGACGGAGAACCCAAATTGATCACCGGCTCCGGCATCAAAGGCTACGAGTTTTTCTTTGGCTTCAAACAAGGCTCTGGCGGGGGTACAGACGAACTTTGTTTCGGTGATTTCACTGGGATCAAGGGTGTTGTTTATGTTGGAATCGAGGCCAGAATCGATTCTGACACCGCCAAACGAACAATTGGGTCCGATTGGTTCATCACTTAAAAGAAGCAGCGCTTGCGCACCGGTGGCCCCAGTCGCACCGTTACAGAGCTTCTCACTTTGATCGACTTCAGCTGCGTCTAAGAAGCCGTTCCCGTTTTCATCAATTCCGGTTTCGACGAGTATGCCGCCGGTAGGACAGTCGATATCTGGAACCGGAAGAGGCGCGGATCGTGCCGCGACGCTATTATTGCCGCCGCCGGCCACTTGAGCTACCCCACCACCGCCGCCGCAAGCCTGGAGGGTGAGCATCAAAAAAAATACGATGAAAAAGATATAAAACTTTTTCATGAAGTGCTCCTTATTTTTGTTTGTCTTTTTCGTGAGTGTCTTGCGGACTACTTTATCTAAAATAGTCTAAAAAGACAAACAGTTGGTTTGTGTTTAATAAGTGGACTCTTATTTTCATCATGCTGCTTCCTTTAGCAGAATTTCTCCCTCATATATTTTTGCTGGATAATTATAATCGAGAGATTGGTGTTCTCAGAGATTGTATATCGATCAAAATAGGTCCTCAATCCTTCTCGACATTCTGAGATATTTCTATAGCCTTTCAAATAAACTCCTTCTTGTTTTACAGTTCTCCAAAGCCGCTCGACAAAAACATTATCCAAGGCCCGGCCTTTGTCGGGCACAAAGACGATGACATATTGGGGGATCATCCGAAGATTATCCGTCAATCAATCCCGATTGATCTAAAGCAGGCGCTTTACGCCACGTTGATTGACGATCTGGATACCGTGATCGGTCGGTGCGTGTATTATCGGTGCAGGGGCTTCTTCACTGTGAACCGTAAAGGGACAATCTATTGTTTGGAAGATTGCCGGAACCATGCCAACAGAATGAAAAGCTATTGGAAAAATAAGGAGGCAAAACATGGCAAGAGAACACGGCAAAGATAAGGGCCCTTTGGCGCATCCGAAGGGTTCGGGCAAGTGGTGGGTCAGAATATATGTCAATGGCCGTGAGAGGAGGAGACTTCACAAGCTATTGATAATAAAAAAGAAAGCGATTGGCTGGGGGACGAGGGCTCGAACCTCGATAGACAGATCCAGAATCTTATACCACCGAGAAATACCAAGAGCGACCAGTGATGATTAAAGATGATCATTCCCTTGTATTATAAGGGTTTCCGCTCATTTCTTTGTGATGGAGTGCGATCCTGATATACCCTTAACCGTGACCAAAACCGTGACCGAACCGTGACTAAAACCGTGACCAGATTAGGGGGGGGTATGGGCCAATTTTAAAGGGTTAACCTAAGTAATATATTCCGGTCTATTAACTTTTCAACAAAAGAACGTCCGCAGATAGAACCGGAAATAACCACGATTGGTTAACAAGGGAACTCAACTAGGTGCAAGCCTCCTTGCAGGGTAGGGCCTATTACTCGAAATCTCTTGGATTATGTGTATGTCTTCTAAAAGGAGAAGCTGGCCCCAACTGAAATCAGGTTCACGTCGGATTGGCCTGTTGTAAGTTCATCTCCAACGTCTTTATAGTTTTCCCATTCCACGCGCCCTTCAACCCGTTCCGTGAAAAGATACTTGGCCCCGATACCAAACATTATATCAGTTCCACTGTCTTCTATTGTTGCTGACGAGAATCCGATAGTGAGAGTATCTTCAACATCCCAACGATATAAACCTAGTTTTCCGAAAATACCAAATTCAGGTGTAATAGGCAACGTACCTATTCCTGAAACACTAATGGCGACTGCTTCTATTGTTTCTCTCGCACCTGGGATTGATAATGAAACTTCTCCCAAGTCAATTATAGAAACCTCGAACCCCCAATTTTCTGTAACCTGCACTCCTCCAAAGATCTTTGCTCCCGAGTCCGAGTCGTCGCATGAGGCTCCCACGATAACACCATCACACGCATCTTCAGCTGAAGTACTTCCAACGCTTATTCCTACATAGAAGTTTTCAGCGGCATTTATTGAGGAAGGAATAGTTATAACCAACGCCACAATAGTAGCCAGTATTGTTTTCATTCTCTAATCTCCTCTTTTCGTCCGGTTGAATAAGCAGGATCTTGAAATAGCTTCCTCGATTGTGGGTATCCTAAACAATCCTGTTTAAGATATCAATAGTTGCCGAGAGTTGCCTTGTATAAAAAGGATGCTTAATCTTATACCACCGAGAAATACCAAGAGTGACCCTTGATGACTCCATGTGATAATATCCTTGTATTATAAGGGTTTCCGCTCATTTCTTTGTGATGTTGTACTATCCTGATATATCCCCAACCGTGACCGAACCGTGACTAGAACCGTGACCTAATCCGGAGGAACCCATCCCCCCAAGTTGGCCTATTGAAGGCCCTCCCTAGAAGGAAGAGGATTGCATTCGCTACGCGTGTTCACCTCACTCAAAGAAGGCCCTTTACTTAAGATCAAATGCGCTCTGTGAGACTGCCTTCGTATTTCTACGGCATACTCACGCTGCTGAAACCAACCTCCTTTCATGTACCGATCCTGAGTTATATTCGTAGGTTTTAACCCAACAATCTCACGAATAGCATTGCAATCTGGATGTTATTCGATAATCCCCTCGAGTGTTGCTTTCTGAAAAATATCCACTAAAATCAAGCACTGTTTATCAGACGGGATTTTATCCGGAATTCGTTCAGCGACTTTAAGAATTCCCACCTCCTTAGCAGTAAATATCTTTTGTTTTGTCCCCTCATTTAGGATCAGAGTCCATTTCTCAACGGTCATACAAGCTGTTCTTCACAAGACCGCCGGAGCAGTCCGAAACGCGGTCAAGCAGGCCCTCACCCCGCATAAAGATCGAGTACATACGATCACCTACGATAATGGCCGGGAATTTACCGACCACAAAGGCATGGCCAAGGACCTGAAAACCCGGATATACTTTGCTCATCCGTATGCCCCTTGGGAGCATGGTTTAAACGAAAATACCAATGGATTAATCCGACAGTATTTCCCCAAACACAGGGATCTGACCACCGTGACCAACACAGAGATCAAAAACGCCATGAACAAACTCAACCACCGCCCAAGAAAATCACTGGGATTTAGAACACCCTATGAGGTATTCTTTAAAACCAAGACTTCTTTAACTGTTGCACTTCAAACTTGAATCCGCGCACTTTATTAGAATCTTAAATTCAGTGTTCCTGCCACCCGTATCCCGATCTCATCTCCCAAGGGATATTCGCGGTGGATGTCGTTGAAGAGATTGAATACCGACAAAACCAGCTCCGCTTTGTCATGCAGAAGACGATAGCCTGTCCGGAGGTTTACAAGGGTATAGGCGTCAGTTCCACGTGTTTGGCCCGGATTACCCAAGGGCTCAGGATATTTGATCTTCGAGACATAGTGGATCAATAGGTCGGCCGTGAGGCCGTTCCCGGGTTGTATGCGAATGCCAGCATTGATCTTATGTCTCGGGGCGGCACGTCTAATAGGCAAAGGGCTCTTGTCATCGACCTGCTGGTGGGCATAGTTTGCGAAGGTAATCAGCCACGTTCTGAGAAGCAACTCTCCCCCAATCTCTCCTCCGTACACCTGTGCCTTCCCCCGGTTAAAGTAGGTTAATATCGTCGGATCTCCCTCCGCGAGCTGAGAGTTGATCAGATCCGATAACTGGTTATAGAACAAGGTAATCTCTCCTTTGATGCGTCCAAAGAGAAGTGTGGTGTAGCCGGCCTCATAAGAACCGATCTGTTCATGATCAAGGCCCCGGTTCCCGACGATTTGATTGATCGGCAACGAAGGCAATACGATGTCAAGACGCTGAAAACTTTCAAGCGGGGTCGGAGGCCGATAGGCCAGCCCGGCGGATAGGCGGAAAGTCTGATGCTGGGCCGGTCTGTAAAGGAGGCTTGCTCTCGGGCTGAAGGTATGAAGCTGGAAATCTCTTCCAGAAGTTTCACTGTAGTCATACCGTGTCCCAACCACTAGCGTGAGCGACTCCAGGAGGGTCCACTCATCCTGGAGATAAATCCCGATAAGATCGAGCTGATGTCGTTGATCGATAATATTTCCTTCAACGACGTTGAGTCGATAGTTGACCCCTCCGATGAGCTGATGGGTTCGGCTAATAGGGACCTGATGCTGCCACTCCAGATTATAGAGTCGATTATTCGAGATGAATTCCGGCTCGGTTCCCAGGACAAGTGCTGTCTGTTTTAACTTGGTCCGAAAGCTATTCCAATAAAAACGGAAGAAAGAGCGAGGGGCCTCATAGGTCAACTGGAGATGGCTATAGGCAATGTCGGTATCGAGCAAGCCGGTGGTGTCAAAGAGCGGGCCGTCATAACGAGCGGCGTCGCTAATGCCCCCGGACAGGCTGAGCCGCCTCTCCGGGCTGAGATGATATCGTATGAGGACATTTCCGCGGAAGACCTCCAAGGCGAGTGCATCCCGATCCCTCCACTCATTGGCCCGGTGATGCCCCAGGGAGAGTTTATAGTCGAACCTTTCGTGTTCTCCCGCATGGATCAGCCTAATAAGCGATGTCCCAATTTGACCGCCGGTGGTAGAGATAAAGGTCCCTTTCAGGTCTTTCGGGGATTTGGTGATGATGTTTACCACTCCATCGAAGGCATTCGCTCCCCAGATCGCAGAACCGGGACCCCGGATGACCTCGATCCGATCGATCTCCTCAAGTTCAATGGGGAAGGCGGTCCAAAAGACAAAGTTTTGTACCTCTTCCTGGACGGACCGCCCATCAATCAGAACAAGGAGTTTGTTGGCTTGAAGCTGGTTATTCCCCCGGATGCTCACGTTGAACTCTGCTGCACTGGTCTGCATCACCTCCATACCCGGCACGCTCCGCAAGATGTCCGGGATACTTGTGGCCCCCGACCTTCGGATCTCGTCTGCCGTAATCACCGTGATCGTCGAAGGGGAGTGGCTGATCGGCTGGGAGTGCTTGGACGGGGTGATGACCATTTTCTCTTCGGAAAAAATGGCAAAGATGTCCTCGAGTTGCTCCCCCGCCTCTTCCGCCCGTGTCTGATTAGGGTAAATCAGGAAGATCACAATCAAGAGATAAATGACCGGCTTCATCCTCTGTGGTCCTTTCTTTCTAAATGGTAAGATCGTCTAATGGGAGGTGTGAATGCAAACGCACTCCCCTTTCCGACCTCACTGGTCACCCGGATTTGTCCCCCATGCAGTTCTATGAGGTTCTTCGCGATAAACATGCCTAAGCCCGATCCGATTTCATGTGTGGAGGATGCTCGCTCAACTTGGAAAAAACGCTCAAAAATCCGTGGCTGCTCCTCCGGCGGAATTCCGATTCCGGTATCTTTGATCGTGGCTTTGAGCGCTTGTTGCTCCTTCTGCAGTGTGATGGTGATCTGACCGCCCGGAGGCGTAAACTTAATCGCATTATCAACAAGGTTCGTGTAACCTGTTCGAGTTTGTCTCGGTCCCCTTGAAGCAGGCTCTTTCCTTCAAATTTATCGAGAACGACCTTGATATTTTTCTCGACTGTGATAGGTCGAATGGCATTAACCACCTCTTCGATCAGACCTTGCAGCGAAAGCTTTGATCTGGCTGCCGGTTTCGGGGTCTTTGTACTCCGCAGCCGCGACAGGTGCTCAGCGCGTTTCAGTTGGATCAACTTCTCACTCCGCTGGATGACGTGTATCAGATGTCTGAGGTTGACGGGCTTCTCGATGATTTCCTCTCGGATCGCATCTTCATCGTCGACAATCAGGATCTTCTGGGACATTTTTTACTCCTTTCTGGTTTCCGCGGGGTTAAGTCCCCACGCAGTTTCTCGGCCAGCTTGCGCATGATCGTCTGGGTCTCGAGGTGGTCCGCCCAAACTTTGGGATTGTCGCCGTCTAGGCCATCGGCCTCACCGCTCTCACGCCATCACTGGCAACGTGATCGTGATGCATACGCCGTTGCCTTTGTTCTCCGCCTTGATCGTTCCGCCCCAGTCACAGATGATGCCGTAGCTAATGGAGAGGCCGAGGCCGGTGCCCTTGCCCGGGTCCTTGGTCGTGAAGAAGGGCTCGAAAACATGCTTGATTATCGAGTCGGGGATTCCACCCCCGCTGTCCGTGATGAGCACCTTGATCTTGTCTTCCAGTCCCGTGTCCTCGACCTTCAAGCCGATTCTACGCGGTTCTCCCGGTCTCTGGCAGTTTGACTCTATGGCGTCGTGGGCGTTGCCGAGCAAGTTGAGCACAACCTGCTCGAATTGGACTGCCTGACCCTGAACCTTTCGGCAAACTTCGGGCAAGTCCTTCTCAACAATGATTTCGCGCAGGCGAAGCTGTTCGCCGAAAAGGCTGAGCGCGTCCTCCACAACTTTTCTCAGGTCGACCTTGGAGGAGGTCAGCTCGCTCTTGCGGCCGAAGATGCGCATGTGATTGATGATCGTGGAAGCACGATCAACCTGATTGCTGATGCGCGTCAGCTTGTCACGCAGATAGCGGGGCTCTAAATTATCTTCATCCATGCGCTCAATGGTATTCTCGGTCGCCATGCGGATGACGCTGAGCGGTTGGTTCAGTTCGTGCGCCACTCCCGTAGCCATCTCGCCGAGGGTGGCCATCTTTGCGGCCTGGATAAGTTCGACCTCGGTGCGCTTCTGAGAGGTGATGTCTGAGATAATCCGAATAGTGTCGCCATCCGACAGCCTTTGTTCCTTGACAAGTACCACCATACCATCTGCCCTTTTGACCTCGAATGAGCCAGCCGGGTTGGAATGTCTCAGCAGTTGCTGTTCTATCCATTTGTCCTCATTTCCAATGCTCTCCGGTATCAAACCAGCCTGGACACTGGCTCTCAGCTGAGCTTCGAACAACGTTCCCGGCTTAATGAATTCGGCGATTTTCTTATTGAGCGTTCTGAATGATTCATTGCAGAAAACGATTCGATCCTCACTATCGAAGAGAACAACACTTTCGTCAAGGCTTTCAATGGCGTGTAGCAATCTCTCGCGCTCTGCCTCCGCACGCTCGACCTGTGCCATGCGCTCCTTGATTTGTTGATCACGTGCCTTGAGGGAATGGGTCATCTGGTTAAAGATGGTGGTCAGTTCACCGATCTCATCCTTACTGGTGACGGGGGCGGATTGTGAAAGGTCCCCCCTCTCTATTTTCTGGGCGATCATGGCCAATGTTTCCAGCGGCCTGATATTATGTCTTGAAACAAAATAGACCAGGCCAACTCCTCCCGCCATCATCATGAGCGTGACAAAAATTGAAATGCTCATGACTTTCCGGATCTGTTGATTCAATAGCGCGGGGGACATCCCGACCTGAATAAATCCCTGTATCACGGATTCCGGTTTCCTCGGTTTTTCAAATCCTTCTTCTAAAAGCTCCGCTGGGAAGCCTCGCGGCCTCTCCCTTGATTTCATCACAGGCGCCAAGATATCGTACAATCTCCTTCCATCTTCCGCTAAGTATGATTTGACCGAGGGGCTTCTGTCGGTGAAGGCCTTCTTTCTGATTTGAGGGAGATCGGGTGCTCCTTCGTCGAATTTATTTGGTAGCTGTTTAGATTTTTGCGCGAGCATATCTCCTGAAAAGTTTGAGATGGCGACATAGATCACGTCCTCCACCTGAAGGACTCCTTGAATCAAATCCTGAAGGATGACCAGATCTTCCGCAAAGACACCATACCTGCTGTTGTATGCAGTATTTTCGGCCAGGATGAGGCCACGTTTTGTGAAATTTTCCAGCAAGACCTTCTTGGTTTGGATAAAGAAGGTGAGACCTAAAGCTGTGCAGATCACCACAATAATGAGGCTGAATAAAATGACCATCTTGAATTTAAGGGAATACTTAATCATAGACCTTGTCTGCTGTTTGAAGGACTTTTGGGTTGAATCTAATCCCCATCTTTTTTACGATCCTTAAGTTAAATGATAATCGGATTTTTTCAGCGGGTCGGATAGCAAGTCGTGCCGGGTCTTCCCCTTGCAAAACGCTTAGCGCCAACTTGGCGGCTTGTTCTCCTACGGCATGATAATCAGCTGAAAATGAAGCAGCGCCCCCTCTCCTCACAAAACCGTCCGAAAAGCTCACAATCGGAATATTGTTTTCAAAGGAGGTTAAAAGGAGAAAGTCTACAGACTCTGGGGTAATGACTGTGCTATCCGGAACTAGCCAAAGAAGATCGATCTTGGGTTGAAGGGTTCTGAGGCCTTCAGGAACATCTTTTTCTGAATGAACCGGTACCGAGATCAAGGAGACGTCCAACGCCCGAACTGCCCTCTCTGCCTGCTCAATCCGCCTCCCGGTCTTTTTAGGGTTATAAAGAACGCCGATTTTTTTTACCTCTGGGAAGAGGTCTCGGATCTGGGAAAAGATTTCAGAGACGGAGACCTCCAGAGTTACTCCTGTGATATTCTCTCCGAAGATAGAGAAGCGCTCAGGGTCAAATACCATGCTGAAGATGATGGGGATCTTCTTAAAATTTTCTTTTGCGACTCGGGTTGCCCATAGACCAATGGCGAGAATCAGATCTGGTGGGTCCCTCTTTAATGCCATTACCGCTCTTTCTGATGTTTGCGGGTCGGCTTTCAGATCAAACTCTCTTAGATCTCCCCTGTAGATCTTTTTTATGCCTTCTATAGCCTCCCGATAGCTCGGCAGATTTTGGCTGATGAGCAGGGCGATCTCTGCCCCCTTAACCTGTGGAACATCAAGGCCGAAGAAGAGAACAATACAAATAATAAGGGAAACTCTACGAAAAAAGGATAACAAGATTTCTCCTTTTATATTTATAGAACCTCTAACTTTTTAATTAAGCGGGCCAGAATAGGTTCGCTGAGTGTACATCGTCAAAACCTATTGGACAAAGTGTAGCCTCATTTAAGAGACCCATCCGCTCATCTGGTGGTTTGATTCATCTGGTTATCGTAATACAATCGTCTTCACGTATCCAGAGTATTCTGTTTAATCATTTCTCTTTGTTCCAATATTTCAGTGCCCCTCCCATAAAATATATCAGCAGGGATCAGGTTATTTAATGCCTCGGGAATTCAACTTGTAAGTGCAACTCTTTCAGTGCGGTTAGGAGGCAAACTGCGGTAGTATCGTGGTTTTCTCACCGCC
>DUAG01000078.1 GCA_012960925.1 Candidatus Manganitrophaceae bacterium | reverse complement strand
GTCATGAGTAATCTATGAAGTGTGATAGGTGCTATTTCTTCGATATTCACGCAACCTGATATATGGCCGGACGATAGTGAGGTTTGGGAATTGGTTTCCCTGAACCCTTCGCTGATTTGATCCATTCCTCTTTTGCTTTTAGGACCTCTCGCAACGCCTGCTCTGGAGTATCACCAAAGGCAGAGCAGTGAGTTAAGTCGGGAATATCAGCGATATATCCAGCATCCTCTTCACTATAAAAAACATTGATATGGTAATCTTTCATCTGATTACTCCCCTAGTTTTAAATTATGGCGTTCGATTAGCTTTAGCAACTGTTTCACTTGGTATGGTTTTGCTTTTCCTTTCACATCTTGGAGGTTGATGAGCTCAGGGATAGCAGGATGAATAAATATATGATGGCTTCCGCTGATTCGATCTAACTTAAACCCGACCATCTCTGCACAAGATTTAACCTCTGAGAACCGTATATTCTTCGATTCGGACAATAATTTCTTAAGTAACTTTTTCTTGTTCACTTTATAACTATCGGGATCTCAAAAAACCATATCCCTTTTGCAGGAATCAAGGGGTCAGAGTGCTTGATATAATTCACTATTCCACCGCCTTCCGTGCCTTAAGAGCCACAAGACATTCAGAAGATCTTAATAAAGGCCCCGTCGGGGACCCGCTTCCGAAGCTTATCATGATCGTCCTTGAAAGAGGAGGAAAATGCGGTGAAGGCTGGTGTCCACAAGCGACAGTACTGGATTCCGGCATACGCCGGAATGACGAGGTAAACCAGCGTGTATCCCTCCTTAATATATCGGGGTCAGGCGCTGAACGACCGCCTCCGTTTCTTTCGTAGGTAATGGTACCGATATCGGTACCTTGAGTAAAGGGGAATATGGCTCAAGCCCTCTGATCCCATTTGAAATCCCCCATAAAGGAACAGAGATCGTGCTTGCTATGCGTTTTCAGGCTTCAGCATATGCCTCAGACTCTCCTCCCAATCGGGCAATACCAGGCCGAAGGTCCGCTTCAGCTTGCGGCAGTCCAGTAGGGAAAAGGCCGGGCGTGGGGCACGAGTCGGATAAGCGGAGCTTGGGATAGAAAGGAGGGCCTTCAGTCGAAAATCCGTGGAGCGGGATTGGTTCAGGAGGGCCTCTGCGAAGTGATACCAGGTCGTCTGACCCCCGGCGGTAAGGTGGTAAAGGCCACGGACCTCCTTTAATGATGCCGCCTGATTGAATCGTGTGAGGACCCGGGCAGTCATCTCTGCAATCATACGACTCCAGGTCGGCGCCCCGACCTGATCATTCACAACCTTGATCTCCTCACGCTCCCGCGCCAGACGCAGCATGGTCAGGAGAAAGTTATTTCCCCGCAGGCCGTAGACCCAGCTTGTCCTGAAGATCAGGTAAGACCGGCTTATGGTCTGGACGGCACGCTCTCCGGCAAGCTTCGTCTTGCCATAGACATTGAGTGGATGGGGCGTCATCTCTTCGGTGTAGCCCTCCGGAGGCGCTTGCACTCCCCCGAAGACGTAATCGGTCGAGTAGTGAATTAGCGCGGCGTCGACCCGGTTGGCCTCCTCAGCAAGAAGGCCGGGAAGCGTGCCGTTGATCCGCATGGCCAACTCCGGCTCGTCTTCAGCCTTGTCTACTGCGGTATACGCAGCCGCATTGACAATGAGGGTCGGCTTGATCTCTCTGATCCGCTTTCGAACGGCATCGGTCTGCGTCAAATCAAGATCGGCCCGATCGAGCGCGATGAGATCCCCCAGGGGAGCCAAGGTCCGCTGTAACTCCCATCCCACCTGCCCCTGCTTTCCCAAAAGGAGAATACGGGGGACAATATCCGGGCGCGACGCAATCCGCGCCATCAGGATCCCCTTGAAAATCGAGGAAGGCCCCCATGGTCGATCTTCTCTAAACTGGGTGCAGCGCTGTCTTTTTCAGACAAAATCGGGGTCTCGATTGGCCAGGTGATCCCGATATCCGGATCGTTCCAGAGAAGACACTGTTCAGACCGAGATTTATAGAAAGCAGTACACTTATAGGAAAATAGAGCGGTGGGACTGGTAATACAGAAGCCGTGCGCAAAACCTTCCGGGATGTAGATCTGGCGTGCGTTTTCCCCTGATAGGGTGACGCCGACCCATTGGCCGAAGGTGGGAGAGCCGACGCGAATATCGACGGCAACGTCAAAAACCTCCCCCTGCAGGACGGTGACGAGCTTCCCCTGTGGATCAGGGTTCTGGAAATGGAGTCCCCTCAGGACGCCCTGAGTGGAGAACGAGAGATTGTCCTGGACAAAGTCAGGGAGACCGGCTGCTTTATACCGGTCCTGGTGCCAGGTCTCCAAAAAAAATCCACGGGGATCACGAAAGATCGTCGGTTCGAGGATGATGACTCCGGGGAGCTTGGTTTCAATTCTTTTCATGGGTTCTTTTCATAGATTCATCGGGGGGGCCATCCCCGTTTGCCAGATCAAGGAGATATTGGCCGTAACCATTTTTAAGCATCGGTTTGGCCAGTGATTCCAATTGAGAGGCGTCAATATAGCCCATCCGGTAGGCAATCTCTTCGGGGCAGGCGATGCTGAGCCCCTGACGGGTCTCCATGACTTCGATATAGTGAGCCGCCTGCAGGAGTGATTCATGGGTCCCTGTATCGAGCCAGGCGATGCCCCGCCCAAGCAGCTCCACTTGAAGCTTTCCTTTGGCCAGATACACGCTGTTTAAATCGGTGATCTCCAGCTCACCCCGCGGGGAAGGCTTTAAGCCCTTGGCAATATCGACCACCGTGTTGTCGTAAAAATAGAGTCCTGTCACCGCATAGTTTGATTTGGGATGCTCCGGCTTTTCTTCAATAGCGATCGCCTGCCGGTGTTCATCAAACTGTACCACACCATAGCGCTGCGGGTCGCGGACATAATATCCGAAAACGATGGCCCCCTCTTTCAGGCTCGCGGCCTTCCGGGTCACTTCCGCAAGACCCCTTCCGTAAAATATGTTGTCTCCAAGGATCAGACAGACGGAACGGTCACCGATGTAATCCTCCCCGATCAGGAAGGCCTGCGCCAGTCCGTTGGGCTGAGGCTGCGCGGCATAGGTCAAGGAAAGTCCCCACTGCGATCCATCGCCTAAAAGGGCTTGATATTGAGGTAAATCGTGAGGTGTGGTGATAATCAGAATCTCCCTCAAACCGGCCAACATGAGGGTGGTGAGTGGGTAGTAGATCATCGGCTTGTTGTAAACCGGCAAGAGCTGCTTGCTCACCACCTGAGTCACAGGATAAAGGCGCGTCCCGCTCCCTCCGGCCAGAATAATCCCTTTCATTTCACTCATTTTTTACCCTTCTAATCCATTGTAATGGTTCTGTAACGGTTCAGCTTGCCTGGATAAGGTTTCAGGGCAAGGCGCGAGGCGCACAGAACCGGAACGTATATTTATACGTGAGGATTCGAGCACCACAGCAACGCAACCCTGGAGCCTTAGACGGGTGATCTGGATCGTTACAGAGTGCCCAGGCGTTCCCTTCTATAGCTCCCATCCTGCACCCGGCGGCACCAGGGTCGGTGATCCAAATACCATTGTACTGTTTTTCTCAGTCCGGAGGCAAAGCTCTCCCTTGGTTTCCAGTTCAGCTCCCGAGCAATCTTTGAGGCATCAATGGCGTAGCGCCGGTCATGTCCCGGCCGGTCTTTCACGAACTGAATCAGAGAGGCATGATCCCTCAGCTTGGCATTGGGCACAAGTTCGTCAAGAAGTTGGCAGATCGTTTCGACCACTTCCAGGTTGGTCTTCTCATTATGACCGCCGATGTTGTAGGTTTCTCCCGGCCGGCCCTCCGTCAAAACGAGAACCAGGGCACGGACGTGGTCTTCGACATAAAGCCAATCCCGGACATTTTCTCCCTTTCCGTAGATCGGAAGCGGTTTTTCCTCCAGTGCGTTGAGGATCACCAAGGGAATCAGTTTCTCCGGAAACTGGTAGGGACCGTAATTGTTTGAACAGTTGGTGATGAGAACCGGGAGCCCGTAGGTATGATGCCAGGCGCGGACCAAATGATCTGAAGAGGATTTACTTGCAGAGTAGGGGGAGTTTGGATGATAAGCGGTCTCTTCGGTAAACGCGCCGGTCTCACCGAGGGAGCCAAAGACCTCGTCGGTCGAAACATGGTGAAAACGAAATTGCGCCCGCGCTGGTCCTTCCAGGTCATCCCAGTAACCGCGCGCCGCTTCCAGGAGGGTATAGGTCCCCAGAATATTGGTCTGGATGAATACTGCCGGTCCATCAATCGAGCGGTCGACATGGGACTCTGCCGCAAGGTGCATCACGGTATCCGGACGGTAGTTCTCAAAAAGACCTTTGATTGCCACTGCGTCGCAGATATCAACCTTTTCAAAACGATAACGTGAGTCCTCTTCTACATCAATCAGAGACTCCAGGTTGCCGGCATAGGTCAGTTTATCCACATTGAGCAGGCTGTGCTCTGTCTCCTGTATGAGATATCGAATCAGGGCGGAACCGATAAATCCGGCACCCCCGGTAACAAGAATCTTCATGGACACCCTGAGAGTCTGTGTGAGTCACTGGGGTCAGGTCTTGAAATATGGAAATCTTTCACTATGATTATTCTCTTTTGCAGGGCTCTTTTGGCTCCAGGCTTGCCTCCCGGAAGCCGCCGGGCACACCACCTCATGTTTTAGCTTGGATTATACTACTGAAATCGGCCTGCTGAGTAAAGGAGAAAACCCGGATCAGCCCTTTATTCCACCCTAATTTGCTTGGCCTTTGACCCGCCTTAATTCCGAAATTGCGGAATTAGAAACCTGCTTTTGAATAGCTTTTTGAAGAAGATCAGAGTAATATCTGCTGAAACTTTTACTACTATAAGTAGTTATCAAACAAGGGGGAATGGATGTTCGGTGTGATTTTAGCGGGAGGAAGCGGAACGCGGTTTTGGCCCTTGAGCCGTGAGGAATTCCCGAAACAGCTCCTCAAAATATTTGGCCATCAAACCCTCATCCAGGCCACCTTCTCCCGCGTGTCAGATCTGATTCCTCCTGAACGTCTTTACATCATCACCAACGCCCAACAAGCCGAACAAATCCGCCTGCAATTGTCCTCGCTAACCACCAAACCTCTCTTCATCCTGGAGCCGGCCGCCAGGAACACGGCGGCAGCAGTGGGTCTCGCAGCGATGATGCTCCGGAAGAAACACCAGGACGGGACGATGGTTGTCTTCTCCGCCGATCATTATATCCGGGACAATGCCGCCTTTCTTCACTCCCTTCACCTGGCGGAGAAGATCGCAGAGGAGGGTCACCTGGTTACCCTGGGCGCAAAACCGACACGGCCCGAAACGGCCTATGGTTATATTCAGGAAGGAGAGTCCCTGAATGGCTATCCTCCCGCTGCGGCCGTACGGAGGTTTATTGAGAAACCGGATCGGAAAACGGCCGAGCGGTATTGCGCGAGTGGAGATACCCTCTGGAATACCGGCATTTTTGCCTGGAAGATCTCAACGATTCTGGAAGAAATCAAGCGTTTCCTGCCGGAATTGGCAGAAGGACTCGAGCAAATCGAGCCGGATATCGGAACGGAGAAGGAGGCGGAAACCCTTCAACGCGTTTATACGCACTTGCCCTCCATTTCAATTGATTTTGGCGTCCTTGAAAAATCAGACCGGATGGCGGTGATTCCAACCGACATGGGATGGGACGATGTCGGCTCGTGGAATGCCCTTGACCAGGTCCTTCCAAAAAATGCCGATGGGAATATCATCACCGGCAATGTCGTCAATGTCGGGAGTGAACAATGTGTCATCTATGGAGGCAAGCGCCTGGTTGCCGTGGTCGGCTTGAAAGATGTCGTCGTCGCCGATACCGAGGATGCAACTCTGGTTTGCGCCAAGGAGAAGGCTCAGGACGTTCGGAAAGTTGTTCAAATTTTAAAAGATCGGGACAACGGTGATGAACACCGCGTCCACCGGACCGTGATCCGCGCCTGGGGGACTTATACCGTATTGGAAGAGGGGAAGGGATTCAAAATCAAACGGCTCGTTGTCAACCCAGGGGCGAAGCTCTCCCTTCAGATGCATCGAAAACGAAGTGAACATTGGGTGGTGGTGTCCGGGACGGCCCGGGTGACCTGTGGCGAAAGCGTCTTTACAATTCAGACGAATCAGAGTTCTTTTGTCCCGATGGGGGTCAAGCATCGGCTGGAGAACCCCACCGACGAACCGCTACAACTGATTGAGGTACAGTGCGGAACCTACCTTGGGGAGGACGACATTACCCGTTACGAAGATGTTTACGGAAGAATCAAGTAGTCTTTATTCTCCTGATTCCGAGATTGCAGAATCAGAAACTGCCGATTCTCCTGGCACGCATAGCGAGCGCAGGCCCCGACCTCCCTGGGGTTTAGCACCAGAGGCTTCTCACAAATGGCATCGGCGCCATTTTTCAGTGCAAAGCGTATGTGTGAATCATGCAGGTAATTCGGGGAGGCTATGCTGACGTAGTCAATATGGCTTCCTTTCCGCTTTAATAAATCAATATGGCGATCAAATCGCTCGAACTCTGTAAAAAAATCCGCCTCAGAAAAATAGCGGTCAAGAATCCCGACCGAATCATTTTTATCCAGGGCCGCGACAAGATTATTCCCTGTTTCTTTGATCGCTTTCATATGGCGAGGCGCAATGTAGCCCGCGGCACCAATCAAGGCAAAATCTTTCATACCATTTTCCTTCTGACGATCCATTTCATAAAGGTTCTAGACGATTGCCTTCCTTCCGGTAGGAAAGACCACATTCACTACATTTGGAGGTTTTTCCCATCATTTTCAGCTTCACTCCGCAACGGCAGAACCAAGCGGAGAAACGGGCCGGATTCCCGACCACCAGCGCATAGTCGGGCACGTCTTTTGTGACAACGGCTCCCGCGCCGATGAAGGCATAGGCACCAAGGGTAATTCCACAGAGAATGGTACAGTTGGCCCCGATTGTTGCGCCCCGCTTAACAAGCGTCGATTTCAAAACATTCATTCGGGGGATCTCGCTGCGGGGGTTGAAAACATTTGTGAAAACAACGGACGGACCACAGAAAACATGGTCTTCCAAAGTGACCCCTTCATAGACGGAGACGTTGTTCTGGATCTTGACGTTATTTCCGACAACGGCCTTGGGACCAATGACGACGTTTTGTCCGATCTTGCAGTTTTCCCCAATGCAGGAGCCTTTCAGGACATGGGAAACATGCCAGATCTTTGTCCCTTTTCCGATTTGAACCCCATCATCAATAAATGCAGATTCGTGGGCAAAATAAGCGGGAGAATCTTTTTGTGAGCCTGGGGTCAAATCCTCATGCTTGACCATGCTTCTCCTCTTGATTCCGTATTACGATTTACCTTTTTCCATTTTTTTAACTTTTTCCAGAAAAATATCCACATTTTTTTTGAAGAGGAACAGCATGGTGTCTTTTATAGAAGACTGAGTCGCCGCCTCTGCGGAGAGGGAAATTTCTCCAGGTTTGATTTGATATTTTTTAACCACAAAAAGAGCATCTTCAATATCCTCTTCGGTGAAACGGCGCAGTTTAGCGATCACAAAATCTTTTGGATCCAGGACCCGGACCTCCAGTTGGGCAGACTGGTGGATCTTCATGGCCCTGTCCTGATAACCTGGCGGCATTGCGATCACCGACCATCCAGAGATGTTCTCACTCAGATCTGAAGGAATGTTCCTAGCCTTCAGAAAACAAAAGAGTGCTTCAAGATCCCCCTCTATCTCGGCATCAATGTCAATTGTACTCCGCCCTTTCATGCCGTAATAATGCAAGGCCAAACCGCCTAACAATGTGACCTTCAGCGATTTATGTTCCTCTGAGGTATATTGTTTCAGAAGTTCAATGACAGATTTCAGATCAACTTGCGACAAAATTTAGGGCCTCCACAAGTTTTCTGTATTCTTTTTCATCAATCTTTCCCGGCCTGGCTTCTAAGGAGGAAGCCCCAATACGGCTTTCCACCATGGTCTTAAAATGGCCATACCAGATACACGCCTTTTCGTGGGCAGCCTGAACTTCTGGGCGTCCAAGATATACTTTCCAGGAGAAATCCCGGTTCAGGAGAATTTCGATCCAGAGCAATTTAAGGCTGGAGGGGTGTCTTAACACTTCCTCCAGCGTCTGATCACCTGTATAAAAAGGGATCACACGGAGCCGCTTTTCCGGGCCGGAAGAGGGGAGGAATTTACTTGTGGTTTTCATCGGGCAAGACCTGAGAGATCAAACAATTTGAGAAGGCCGTCAAAGAATATGTAACAAATATAAGATGTATTATCAAGGGTTAAGGACCGAGAGGGATCTCTTCCTTCATGACGGTCACGTATTCTCGGTCAGAGAGGCCTTTTCGATATATTCCAGGAAGAAGACCAGAAAGATCCCAAAGAAGGCGGCGGTGAAGGTGGAAAGCAGAACAATAAGCGTCCGCTTTGGCTTGGTCTTTTTCTCGGGGACTTTGGCCACATCCAGGACCTGGACTGTGGGTGTATCTTTGGCCTCCTGAATCCGGGCCATCTCATACTGCTGGGTCAGGAGTTCAAAGAGGGCCTGCTGGATCTTGGCATCCCGGACCAGCCTGGCGTACTGCAGACCGAGGTCGGGGAAGCGGGCGGTCGGGATAAAGATGCTCCCTGAAGATCTCTTCCCATCTTTCTTCCCTTCCTCCAGCTCTCTTAAACCTTTCCTCAACTCCTTGACTTCTGTCCTTAATATTTCGACCTGAGGATTTTGCGGGGTGGCAAAGGAGAGGAGGGTCTGCAATTCGATCTCCTTTGCCATTAGGAGCCCTTTGATGTTCCCGATCGCCCCGATGATGGCCGTGGACTGTGCATCGAGTTTGACCGCCCCATTTTCCTCCTGAAAGGTCTTGAGGGCCTCTTCACTCACTACCAGCGTTTCCTTTGCCTCATCAAGCCGTTTTTCGACAAAGGTCCGCATCCGTCCCCCCGAGGTCATCACGATGTTCTTATTGAACTTATCAAGCTCGGCCACAAAGGCGTTGGCCAATTCCGCCGAACGGGTGGGGTCTTTGTCTTGCACCGTAATCGAGACAATCCCTTCCTTCGTTTTTTTTACGTTCAGGGCATTTCCAAGCTGCTCTCCGGCCGCCTGGTCTGTTTCGGCCTCGTAGACTTCTTTGAGATTTAGTTGCATCACGATGGCATCCCGAATTGTCCAGCTCTTCAATATCCCGACCCAGAGATCGGCGGGAGACTTGATTCCAAGAAAACCGGAAGCCATCCCACCCATTCCGCCTGGAAGCCGTGAGGCCAAGAGGGCCGATCCGGACCCATTGTCCTGGGGGGGGAGGAGGGTGGTCGTTGAGGCATAGATCTTGGGAAGAAGCAGGCTGATGATGACGGAGGCAGTCGCGGCAGTCCCGATGATGAGGGCAAGCAGCCCCTTCCGCTTTATCAAGACTCGCCAGTAGTCAAGCAGGTTTATTTCATCTTCGTCAATGTAAGATGTCGGACCTGAGGCCTCCGGAATATTCTGATCACTATCGGGCATAAGAACGGCTCATTTCTTAGAGTGCAACAATGAGGATGCCGGCCGTTGTGGCGATCTGGAACAGGATTTGAGTGAGCTCTTTTACCTCTCTGAGCCAGGAAATTCGTTCCAATTTTTCCGGGACGACGATCGTATCCCCCGGGTCGAGGCTTGAGGACATGATCCCGCCCCCCCACCAAGATTCGCCCTGCCGCCTTGAAATGGCCGAGCCATCGATTTTGAGAATGTAGAGGGCATCTTCTTCGGCATGCTCTGTCATCCCCCCGGCTTTTTTCAGATAGTCCGAGACATCTTCTTCGACATCAAAAATAAAGGCGGTCTGGTTATAAACCGAACCGATAACCTGAATTTGCTGGGGCTTTTCCGGGATGGCGAGCCGGTCGCCCTCTTCCAGTATGAGGTCGGAGGGGCTGCCCTTGAAGTTTTCGAGGGTCTCCAGGTGGATGGCGATTCGCCCCTTCGCCTTTGCCGCCCGCATCTTAGCGATCAGGGCCTGCCGCTGACCCGTCGCGGCCTTTTCCTGAAGGAGAACATCGGGTGACAGGGCTGCTTCAATCGTATTGGCCGATTGGGAAAGAAGCTGATGCTCAAGCCGGTCTATCGCTTCATCGAGTTGTCTTTGCTGGAGTTGACGGACTGATTCCCGTGTAAAAAAGGCCCCTTTGAGATAGGCCCTTTCGGTAAAGCCTCCGGCCCGCGCGATGAGGGCAGAGAGTGCTTCTCCCTTTTTGCTTGTGTAGGTTCCGGGAAAGCGGACTTCCCCGCCGATGTGAACGGTTCTGTAGAGCTCCCATTCCGGAATGGTCTGTACGGAAAAGTGGTCGTCTGTCTGAAGCGTGATGTTGTGTTCAGGATCCCCCCCTATCGCTCTCTCCAAATTGATTTCGAAGCGCTCCACCTTCGGCCCCTCCGAAGTTGGAGCAATCCGGGTCAGTTCCGCCAATTCAAGCGATGCAAAATATTTCACACCCTCTGCAAGGTTGACCAGATCGATAACCCGCATCTTTTCGGCCCAGGCAAAGCTTCCCGGACTGTTCACGGCCCCAACGATGTGGACCTTTTTCTCCTGAGCAAGCTCCCAGATGTCAAAGATCTGAACCCTGTCCATCGGGGAAAGAAAGAGGTCGGCCTCTGCATCCTGCTCAATGACCGCCCGTCTGAAATCAAAGCTGAGCTTCTCCTCATGAAAATCAGGAGGCATGCGGCGCGTGATGATCCCCTCACCCAGATACGAATCCGGATGCTCAGACCGCTTTAAACCGCCGGCCAATTTCAAAAGATCTGAAAGTTTCATGTTGGGCCGATGCTCGAATCTTCCCGGCTTGTTTACGGCACCGGATATATGGACGTTCTCTTTGGTCAGGAGATCCCACCGGTTAAAGACCACTATCGTATCAAATGGTGAGAGTAGGATATTTTCACTTTCATCTCCGTCGAGAAGGAGCTTTCCCAGGCCGATCGAGAGATATTCCTTGTGGTAATCAGGCGGCACCATTCTTTCCACCAAAGCAAAGTCCAGAAAGGTGTCGGGCAAAAAATCGTCCGTGCTGTGAATCAGATCTTTTATCCGTATTCCAGGCTTCCATTGATAGGTCCCCGGGCGGACCAGGTTTCCGATCAAGTCCACCTGGTTTGTCACCGACTGATTAATAGAGAAGACTTTTACAATGTCCCCATCTTTTAAGGGGATCTTTCCCCCTTCTTCCAGTTGCCTGAAATCAATATCGAGGATCTTTTTTGCCTGGTTTTCAAAGACTCTCTCCATCTGCACCTGCTGAAGATAACCGGTCGCATTAATTCCTCCGGCCAGACCAATCAGGTCCTGGAGCCCTGTTTCTCCTTTCAACTCATAGATGGCGGGGGCCTTCACATTTCCGGCAAGCCCGACCCGGGGCCCAACGGTCGGGATGAAGATGACATCCTCGGGCATCAGACGAATGTCGTTCTCCTTGCCTCCCTTCAGTAGGAAATCGTAGAGGTCGAAGTGGGTGATCGTCTTTCCCTTTCTCTTCACCTGGATGTCCCGCATCGTCCCGATCTTGCTCGGACCGCCGGCAGAGAAGAGGGCATTAATCAGTGTGGAGAAAGAAGAGAGGGTGTAGCTCCCGGGTCGCTCGGCCTTTCCGACAATGAAAACCCGGATGGAGCGGAGTTGCCCCATGCTGATGTTGATCTTGACTTCGGTCGGTTTATAGTATCGACCAAACTCCTCTCGGATAAATTCCTTTGCCTCTGAAAAAGTCAGTCCTGCCAGGTGGATGGTTCCAACCTGGGGAAGGTCGACCTTTCCGTCTCGATCCAGGAAGAAGATATGGTTTGCATTCAGCTTTCCCCAGATATTCATCCGGAGTTCGTCTCCGGGACCGAGAAGATAATCCGGACCCACAGGAACCATGTCGGCCGGGGCAAAGGTCGTCGGGGGGTTCTCAAAAAGATCATAGCCAAACTGTCTAATATTCAAAGAGATGGCCTGGGTCTTCTTCCCCTGAATATAGGACTCGAAGGGAGAGAGCCCTCTCTCCGGCGACGACGGACCCCCCTCGGCTGTTTCTGCCTTCTCTTCAGCCTGGGTTGAGTCTGGCCGGATTTCTGCCGATTTTTTTTCCTCGTTCCTTCCTGTCGGTGCAAGGGGCTGGGCAAAGGGAGAAGATGTCTCGCCTTGTTTCTGCTGTAATATCTCCTTTCCCCTTTGTAACTGTTTCGGGGTCAGTGACCTGGGCGAGGCAGGGGGAAGTGAATTAATCGAGAATCCCTTATCCTGGGCCGTGGCGGCTCCGGGGGATAAAATTATTCCCAGGAGGAAAGTAACGCTTAGGGCAAAGAAAAGGGGATAGTGATTCTTAGGAGAAGGCGGAGCACAATGCATCTTCAAATTATATATACTCCAGTTTTATCACAAAATTCTATCAGTAAAATGCCGGGTTTCATTATAGATTACCAATGAGGTTTGTCAATAAGAAACATTAAAATGCGGTGTTGAAAAGGCCGTGATGGGTGTTTGGAGATGGGTGAATAGGGTCTATCAATATTGACACATCCGGGGCATGATGCTAGAGTTCCGCTTACTGATAACCCGCCTTATCCACCCTACGAAAGAAGGAGGAACGATGCGTATTTACTTCACTCTAGCCTTGGCGGCAGTTGCCTTTCTCATCTTGCCCGGAAACCTCTTCGCCAGCTCTGCAAAGCATGTCAAAATCGCAAAAGAACATTGCAATGCGATGGTCGCGTCAGGGGAAGACAGCCTTGCACATGGGGAGAAGGGGCATGCCGGAAAAGCCATAAAACACCTGAAGAAGATGATCCACGAGGCCGAGGAATGCATCAATCACGGGCAGGGTGGGATCAAGGCCTCTGACGCCAGCAAGGCCACCAGAACACATGGCCCTGAAGCGATGGAAAATGTGGCAGAAGCCATTGCACATGCCCGAAGCGCGCTAAAACATGGCATGAAAGACCACCTCGACCTCATGATAGATCACACAAAAGATGCACTGGCCTATGCCTATGAAGGAAACAACCATGCCAGCGAAATGAACTAGGGAAGGGTTCAGATTGCCTTCTGAAACATGACTTAAAGACCCCTCTCCATTAAGTCTGTTTTAAGCTTGAGAAAGTGCTTCGTCCTCCAGCGAGAGGGTTTCCCACTCGGTCGTCTTTTCCTTGATCTCGTCTTTTAGGCGGTTGTGCCGCGACATGATTTCGTGAAAGCGCTTTTTGTCCTGGTAGATCTCTGCGTCTGACAGGAGGGCGACGCATTCTTCATACTCGCGGGTTTTAAGGTCGAGGGCCTCTTCAAGCGCCTCGATCTTTTTCTTCAGGTTCCGGCGGCGCTTATAGGATCGGTTGCGCTGTTCGGCCTCCCGCCGCCGCCGTTCTCTCCCCTCCTGACGATCCGAACTCTCTTTCGTCCCCTCTGAGCCATTTACTCGATCGGCCCCGTTTTCACCGGAGATACCAGACTGTGAGGTTGCCATCGCTTCCTTTTTAAAAAGATAGTAATTGTAGTCACCGGAATAGAAGGTCACCTGTCCCTGATCCACTTCGATAATGCTGTCGGCCACCTGGCGGATGAGATGACGGTCGTGGGTGATGAAGCAGAGCGTGCCGGTGTATGCGATCAAAGCCTTTTCGAGAACATCTCTTGAGGGGATATCGAGGTGGTTGGTCGGCTCATCGAGAAGAATAAAGTTTGCCGGGTGAATCAACATTTTCGCCAGAGCGAGCCGGCTCTTCTCTCCTCCGCTCAAGATTGAGACCTTTTTGAAGACATCATCCCCCATGAAAAGAAAGGCTCCGAGGATTCCGCGGAGAAAAGAGGGCGCCCCTTCCGGCGCGGCAGATTGAATCTCCTCTAGTATGGTCCAGTCCGGATTGAGGGTCTCAAGCTGATGTTGGCTGTAGTAAGAGTGGGTGATTCCTTCACCCAGAAAGCGCTTCCCCTGATCGATCGGGAGGATGCCGGCAAGGATCTTGATGAGTGTCGATTTACCGGCGCCGTTCGGTCCGACCAGGGCCGTCTTGCTCCCACGCCGCAACAACAGGTTGAGTTTTTGATAAACACGTAGGGTCCCGTAGGACTGACCCACATCCTCCAGCGTGATCACCGCGGCCCCTCCCCGTGCCGGCTGGGGGAAATTGAACCGGACCTGCTTCGCCTCCTGAACCGGGGCGATACGTTCGATCTTTGCAAGTTGTTTGATGCGGCTCTGAGCCTGGCGCGCCTTGGTCGCCTTGTATCGAAAACGGTCCACGAACTTTTGCGTCTGCGCAATCTTCTTCTGCTGGTTCTTGTAGGTCGATACCTGAATCGCCAGGGATTCCGCCTTGGCCTTGAGGTAGCGGTCGTAATTTCCTGCATAGGTCAACAGTTTTCCCTGCGCGATTTCGATGACCCGATTGGTCAAGCCGTTGATGAAAGAACGGTCGTGTGAAATCAAGAGGATCGAACCGGGGTAGTTTCTGAGGAAGCCTTCGAGCCAGATCACGGACGCGAGATCGAGATGGTTGGTGGGTTCGTCCAAGAGGAGGATGTCGGGCAGTGAAAGGAGGATCTTCGCGAGGGCGACCCGCATGAGCTGCCCACCGCTGAGTTGGTCCGTCCGCCCGCCAAAACGCGCTTCCTGAAAGCCCAGCCCCGAGAGAACCTGCTTTGCCCGATGTTCAAGCGCATAGCCGCCCTTTGCTTCAAAATGAGATTGCAGTTCAGCATAGTGGAGACCGAGACGCCCTTTCTCTTCCGGATCGCTTGTCTGGTGGATCTTTCGATCAACCTGCTTCATCTCGGTTTCAATCTCATGGAGGATCTCACATCCGGAGAGGACCTCTTCAAGGATGCTGCGGCCTCTCAGTTGAATTACCTCCTGCCGAAGGTAGCCGACCACGGTCTCTTTTGAGATGACGATTTCCCCTGCATCGGGCCGCATATGCCCGCCGATCATCTCGAGCAAGGTTGTCTTGCCTGTCCCATTGGCCCCGACCAGGGCGATACGGTCCCCTTGCGAAATCTGGAGCGTCGCCTCAGAAAATAGCGCCCGCGTTCCAAAACGTTTTGCAATTTTCAGTAGAGAAATCATGCTACGATTTTATTTTTTAACATAAACGGTGGAAATCCGTAATGGTTCAGGTTGCCTCGTTTTTCTTCAGGGTAAGGCGCGAGGCGCGCAGAACCCGGAGCGTATGGTTTATACGTGAGGATTCGAGCACCACAGTAACGCAGCCATGAAGGAAAAAAGAGGTAAGATGGATCGTTACACCTGAGACCAGAACCTGGAAGCAAGGAGCGGGTCCCACATTGCACCGGTCGCCGACATGACGGCATCAACACCCAGGGACAGGTAGCTTCGGATATGTTCCGGCGTCATCACGCCTCCGACGCCGACCACTTCAAAATCGTATTGCACCTTCCGCTTCAGATCAACAATCCGCGCCGCCTGCTCCATGGCACATTGACGAATCGCCGCGCCGCAGACCCCGGCACGAAGACGGCCTTTCCCCGGTAGGGCTTGAGTACCATTCGGACCGACCACCTCAAAAGAAAGGGTATTCACACCCGCAATGGCCTCGATATGGGGAGCGTTTGCCCCGACCACCTCGGCCAACCGCTTCGGGTCGGGAATATAGCCGATCTTGATCATCAGAGGGACATCGCCGATCGCGCGTTTTACCGCCCTGGAAATCGCGGAAGAGGACTCCGGATCGGTGTAGAGACTTCCTTCTCCGGTGACGACGTTCGGGCAGGAAAGATTGATCTCAATAATCGGGGCTCCTGCCTCAACCGCAAGGGTCGCCCCTTGGACATAATCGGCCTCCAGACCTTTCTCGCCCGGCGTCCCGACCACACTGACAATCAAGACCTGTCCCGCACTCAAACCCTCTTTTGCCTTTTGAATATCGGCCTGCCAGACCTCTGGCGCGCGTGACGGCATCCCGAAGGAATTGGTGATGCTGATTCGGCTTAAATCAGAAGGCGCTTCCATGGTCGCGACAAGCTGTTTCTCAAAATCGACCTCCCGGATCTGGTCCTCTATGCCCAGAAACATGCAGTTGGGCTTGGGATGACTGGGGGTCGCACAGGTCCGTACGGTTTTGTAAACAAGAAGATCGAAACCCATGGCCGCGTAGGCGAGGATCCAGCGCGCGTTTAAAAGGGGACCGGCCGGTATCCCAAGACGGGAATTAACTTCAAAACCGAGGAAGCGCTCCTTTCGCCTAATCTGACGCACCGGGGCCTTTTCTTTGATAAAAGGCCCCTCCCGGTAGTTTGCCTCATAGGAGCGATCGACATCATATGCGGGCATCGGTTTCATTGGGTAAAAAGCATCCTCTCACAAAAATGATGCACTCGTAAAAAGTCGCCACTCCGGTGAAAACCGGAGTCCAAAAGGCTTGAAACCACCTGCGAAAGACTGGATTCCGGCCTTCGCCAGAATGACGGGAATAGGCTTTTTGAAGAACCCCGCCCCAGAGGGCGAGGATTACGCTCACGATTCGTGTTCAGACTTTTTACGAGACCATCAAAAAACAAGCCCAGACGAAGTAAAGTCTGGGCTTGAAAGATCCTGATCGTCAATCAAACTTTTTCGATGACCAGACGGAAATGCCCGTCCGGGATCTCGGCCAGCTCCAGAACCTTGTGTCCTTCGGCCTGAACGCTCCGGGGAACATTGCGTTCCGGTTTCCCTTCATCGATCACGACTTCAAGAACCTGGCCCGCCTCCATCTCTTCCAATTGGAGTTTTGTCTTTACAAAATTCATCGGGCAAAGCACACCCGAAAGATCAAGGCGAACATCAACCTCTTTTCCCGCTTCCATAGGCCCTCCATCTTCTGTTTCAGAGTTACACTTCAGACGGTTCCCTCTTGCGCAACTTCATGCTGGCGTCCATTCGGTCGTAAGCTGCCTGGCACTCTGCGATCAAGGCTGCAGCCCGTTCGACATGGGTCGAAACCGATGTTGGTGCCATATCAAAATCAGTCCAGACCCCAAGATCCACGGTGAAGTACTCAAAGTCTTCGGAGAGAATGCCCTGTTCCACCAGCTTGTGCTGGAACTCCTTCAGGGTTTCATCCTCGTGAGGCGATTCAATGCCATAGGTATACAGGAGCGCACGGGATTCAAAGAGGATGGCCTCCTTCATCAGCTTGACCGCTTCGGGATACTCACTGTTTTTCACAGCCAGGGCGGCCTTCTTAACGGTCTCTCTCCCCATTCTCAAGGCGTATTCAATCATATCGATGACGGTCCCGGAACATTCACCAGGACCGAGATCATCAAGTGTAAAGGCCTTTTCTTCCTTCCAGTCCAGATAGGCATCCGGGGCGGCCTCCGGGGTCGGGAGGCTTGTAAACCGTTCGAGTTGTTCGCAAAACTGTTTCCGGCCAAAGCGCTCGACAAAGTCGTTGAAGTTCTCTTCTTCCTGGTGTTTCTCACGATAAATCCGAACCATTTCCAATACCATCGACGGTATATTCTTCGCAGGGATTTTCAAATTTGAACTTCCGATGACGGAGGCCTCTGCATCGACTTTTCCGCCAAGGTGAAGCTGGTAATGCGGGGCAAGTGTTCCATTGACCTTTTTTGCGACGCCGTGAAACCCGATCCCGGCGATATGATGATGACCGCAGGAATTGGGGCAGCCGGAGATACGAATCCGAAGGCCCTCAAGGTCTTCATACTCCGGCAGATCTTTTGAGAAAGATTCCACAAGGGCGCCGCCCAGTCCCATCGAGGAGGTCAGGGCCAATTGACAGGTCTCGGCCCCCGGACAGGCGATGACGTCCACCACCCGTTCCGCACCGGCCTCCGCCAGGTCGATCTCACAAAGCGCACGATAGAGATCGGGAAGGTCTTTCCGATGGATACTGTGGAGGAGCATGTTCTGTTGGTGCGTTGTCCGAAGACCATCAGGGGAATAGCGGTCAACCACATCGGCCAACCCGCGAAACTGAGCAACAGTAATGTCACCCAGAGTCAGCTTGATCTGGACGGCACAACGCTTTTCCGGGCGCGGCACCACATTCGTCCGCATCCATCGTGCATATTCAGGGTCGGCAGCCTGAGCACCGTTTCCGTTTTGGACCATGGACAGGGGCTGGCTGGGCGTCTTTTGTACCGGTCTCGGCAGGGCAGGATACTCCCTCCCCTCTTTCTTTAATGCGGCCAGTTCCTCTGAGACTTTTTCTTTAAAAAGGTCCAGCCCCCACTTTTCCAGAATAAATTTCATCCGGGCCTTGCTTTTTCTCCGTCGGTCGCCATGCTTATCAAAAATTCTCAAGATGGCCTCGCAGGTCACAAGCACCTCATCAATGGGAAGGAATTCCGTATAAAGCATTGCCAGCTTGGGGTGCGACCCCAAGCCTCCCCCGACCAGAACCTTAAAACCGTAAACCGTTTCTCCTGCAATCTCCCGGCTCTCGGCGATAAAACCAATATCGTGAATGGCCGCCAGACCGCATTCGCTCTGGCAACCGGAGAAAGAGATCTTGAATTTTCGAGGCATGTCCTGGGTAATCGGGTTCCGCAGAAGATGATAGGCCACCTTCTCACCGTAGGGGGTGACGTCAAACAGCTCGGTGGGGCAGGTCCCGGCATGCTGACAGGCGGTGACATTTCGGACGGTGTTGCCGCAGGCCTCACGGGTCGTGAGTCCCGCCTCGGCCAGTTGGGTCATGATGGTGGTGGCATGGTCGAGATCGACATAATGAAACTGAATGTCCTGGCGGGTGGTGACATGGCCGATGCCTTTTGTATATTTCTCAGAGATATCGGCCAGGCAACGAAGCTTTCGGGCATTCAGAAGTCCGGACGGAATCTTGACGCGAACCATCTGCAACCCTGCCTGCCGTTGGCCGTAGATGCCGTATTGAAGCCGGAACCGCTTGAATTTCTCCTCCGGGATCTCCTTATTTTTGAAGCGGGCCATCTGGATACCGAAGTTCTCAATTTCCTTGGTGATTTCCTCGGTCACCGCAATTTTTGTTTGTTTCATCAGGCCTTTCCTCAACAATGTTCTTCAACTGAGTAAGAGGATACACCATCCAAAGAGATGGAATCAAGCGCTTCCCTAAGAACGGCCACCCCGTGTTTGACCCCGGGATGTCAGCTTGTTATGCTGGTATCTGATTGGGGGATGGTATCGCCATGAAATTTTGGGCCGGGATTTCAACTGAGGCCGAATCACGTAACGCCGTGGAAAAGCTCGCTTCAGATGCGATGCAGGCCATGGGATCGCCCCCAGACTTGTGTGTTTTTTTTATCTCCTCTCACCATCGCAAAGCAGCCTCTGAGATTGCCACCCACCTCAATCACGCCTTGAACGCCAGGGTCCTCTTGGGCTGTACCGGCGGGGGAATCATCGGGTCCTCTCTTGAGGTCGAACAAGGCCCGGCCATATCACTCTGGACCGCAAACCTGCCCGATGTCACACTCCTCCCTTTTCACCTCTCGTTTGATGAAAATGTCCACGGCGCCCAGGTAAAGGGGTGGCCCGATTCACTCCTCCCGATTGAAAACTCCCCATTTTTCATACTGTTGGCTGAACCATTCTCGACGCCGGCAAACACCCTTCTCAGCTTCCTCCAGGAGAAATTTCCCTTCGCGCCGGTATTGGGCGGGATAGCCGGCGGTTCCCGGAATCCCGGAGAGAATCTCCTCTTTTTTAATAATCAGCTTGTACAAAAAGGCTGTGTCGGTGTCATGGTCCATGGCGCCATCCAACTCGAAACCGTCGTTTCCCAGGGCTGCCGCCCTGTCGGAGATCGTTTTCTGGTGACGGCTGCTGAGCGAAACGTGATCCATGAACTAGGGGGTCGGCCTGCCCTCGAGTCGGTCAAAGAAACCTATGCAAAACTTAGTGAACAGGAAAAACGCCTCGCACAAGAAGGCCTTCATGTTGGCATTGCGGTTGACGAGCAGAAGAGCCACTTTGGCAGGGGTGACTTCCTCATCCGCAGCCTGATCGGAATTGATCAGGACAGCGGCAGCCTCACCTGTGGAGACCTCATCAAAGAGGGGCAAACGGTTCAATTGCAGGTCCGGGATGGAGAGAGCGCCCGGGAAGACCTTCGCCTGCTCTTAGAGACTCGAAAAAGGGAACTGGGTGAGGCCAGGGCCGAAGCGGCGCTTCTCTTTTCCTGCAACGGCCGGGGTCAACGGTTTTTCGGTAGCGAACATCACGATATCGGTGCCATCCGGGAATGCCTGGGGGACATCCCCGTGGCGGGCTTTTTCGCACAGGGAGAGATCGGACCCATCGGCCGGAAAAACTTTCTTCACGGATTTACTGCCAGTATTGCCCTCTTCTGCAAGACGACACCACAGACATGAATCCCACGATACGCCGCCGACGGGTACTCATCCTCGGATATGGGGCCCTTGGCGTTGCTTTCTTCCGCCTCTACAACACGCGCTATGAGATCCGGGGCATCAAGCGCTCGCCCCTGCTGGACGATCCCTGTCCGCTTGTCCTTGCGCCGATCCGGAGTGAAGCGCTCCTGCCTCTGGTGGAATGGGCAGATGACATTATTTTTTGCCCATCCTCCGGGAGGGGAAACCTCGCGTGTTATCGGGAGACTTATCTCGGAAACATGGTCTTCCTCATCAAACAGGTCAGGCGGAGAAAACCTCCCCTTCCCCACCTGATTCTCATTGGCTCCACGGGCGTCTACCCCCGATCTCAAGACAAGACCTGGCACGAGAACGACAACATTTCCATCGAATCTGACCGTCAAGAGATTCTACTCCGCACCGAACAGGCCGTCGTCACAAGTGATGTTCCCTATACGATTTTACGTTCGGGCGGACTGTATAGCCTTGCACGGGGATATTTTTATCGATATATTCGGGAAGGGAAGATCTGCACATCGGAGATGTCGGATCAATGGGTCTTGTCCGTCCATCAGGATGACCTCTGTGGTGTCATCCACCGGGTGATCGGACAAGAAAGAGAAGGGCCGGTCGGTGAGATTTATAATGTGGTGGACAACAGCCTTCTCCGAAGGCGGGAACTGGCCCAGTGGATCTCCCAGGAAAAGGGGGTTCCGATTCTATCGGATGGCCCCGCGCCCCCCGCACCGGAACGGCGCGTCTCTAATCAGAAAGTGAAGGATGTCCTGGGGTACACCTTCCAGTATGCATCAATCATCCAGTTTTTAAAGGATCATTTTATTAAAAACAACCAGGTCCCTTGACTTCTTTTTCAACCGTTTCAGGTGAGAGCAGACTCACCGCAAACGTACTGGGGTCCGCCTTGTGTCGATCGATAAAACCCTGAAGCTCCTTCAAAAGATCTTCGCGGGAGGAGAGTCCATATCCATGTATGGCCATGGGGCCGATGAGCTTCAGATAATACTGATTCCGTGCATCATGTTGGGTAGAGCAGGCACTCGGTTCCTGCGCCATTGCCAACCACTCCCCACAGGCCTGGGCAAATTCGGCAACCAGCGGTTCATCTGAGAGCGTCCTCGGAATTTTAGGAAATCGAGCCATCAATTCTGCGACTGTCATGTGCATCCTCCTTTTCAAGGCTCAGGTTAGCAGAGTCCGTATTCCTTGCGCAACCCGCTGTGATGCAGGACAGAAAGGGGAAAAAGGGCTTGACTTGGAAGTACCGCGTCTTGTTTTATAATTCATTGACAATCTTGGAGGTCAACATGAATAAAAATGAAATTGCTGCACGTCAATTGGAGGAGGCTTTGGACCTTCCTTTGACGCCGGTTGCGCTGTCCTTTTGTGAAGACCTTCCTGAAAATATCCCGGAATTTGAAGGAACCGTCCCGGCCGGATGCTCCTTCTGGCAGGAAGCAGCAACGGGAATTTTTGTGACTTCAACCAAAGATCACGAGCTATGTGCCATTGGCGTACATACCCATAACCTGTCTCAACCCTCTGCATCATATAAGGGGGAGCTTCGGGAAGTACTACAGGCGATGAGCGGATTGGATTACGTCCGTGAAGAGGAAGTCGCCCAAATTCCGGTTTTGGATCGTAAAGTGAAGCATCTTGTCTACGGGCCTCTTGCAGAGCTTCCGATGGATCCCGATATCGTCTTGCTTTTTGCTCATGCGCAACAGGGGCTGATCATCAGCGAAGCCGTTCAACGGGTCGATAAAAACAGTGCGCCTGCAATGGGACATCCTGCATGTGCCGTCATTCCCCAAGTCATGAATAATGGTAAGGCAGCCGTGAGCCTGGGGTGCTGCGGGGCCAGAACATATTTGGATGCACTCTCAGATGAAGTGGCGTTATGGGCGCTTCCTGGAGAGAATATTGAGCAGTACTGTGAACAGATTGTTGTCTTGGCCAAAGCGAATAAAACGCTCACCCTCTTTCACCAGAGGAGAAAAAAAGATGTTGCCTCAGGTGGGAGACCAAGCGTTCAAGAATCACTGGCACGTGTCTTTCAATGAAGTCTCTTTAAAACCTGAGATGACTGCCCCGGTGATGATCCGGATCATTTGTCTTCACGCCCTTCAACACGGCGTAGCAAGGTCCAGCGTCTAGCCGCAATCAAGAACCAAAGCATTTCAATGACGGCGAAGGGCCAGGATTGAATGAGAAAGGCATATAAAGCCGCGGCTAAACACGAAATAGAAAAGGCCAGCACAAAATAATGAGACTTCTGCTCAAGAGCGTAGCAGATCACCATGGATGAAACGGCAATGGCCCCGAATATTTCTATCCCCATGGATTCTTCCAGATTACAAGCACGCTTTCACTTTTCGATTCCAGAAATGTCCTGAGCAACGGACTTTTGTTCAACTTTCTTCAGAAAACGGCTCAGCTCTGCTTTCAACTCGGGGATCTGTGCGTAATTATTTTGGATGGCGCCCATGATATTTCCCAAACGGGATAAACGCTGTAAATCCTTATCTGAGGCAATGAGTTGATCAAGCGTTTCGTAGGCACCCTTATAGTGACGTTCCAAAAAGGGTCTTGCTTTGAGCAGGAATTTGATCAGCACCGCGGGCTTTAAATCTGCAGCGGAAACAAAAACAAAGGTCCCATCGATAAAGATAACCACCTCGGCCTTTTCTTTTTCCAGCACGACAACCTGTTCTATTTTTTTCCAACAGCATCAGTCCATCCCTCTAAGCATCCCGGGAATGATTTTGCAAAAGAGACTTTTCGTGCATTCATTTCCCACTTTTTTTGAACAGTGGGGGCTTTTCTCTCAGGAGACATGTCGAATCACGACCTTCAATTGTTTTAAAAATTTGAGAAAAACATTGAAGAACAACTTTAACGGACTCATTATCCGACTATTCTGGTTCATTTTGTCAACAGATAGCTGCAACGATTCAGCACACCAGTCCCTTCCTCCATGCCGGCGTTGCGGTGGTGCTTGAATCCTCACATATAAACCATACACTCCGGGTTCTGTGCCCCTCGGGCCGTGCCCTGAAGGAATGGGTCTCGCGAAGCCAAATACAGGCATCCTAGGATCGTTGCATTAAGTTTTGATTTAAAACACCCGATCCGTTATTTTAAAGAGCATGACACAACCCGACCCCAATAAGATTGACGCCCCGATGGATACAGATCGAAGCGGCCTTTTTCTCAACGGAAAGCGTTTTTTGCATCGTCGGGACTATCCAGCGGCCTTGCGTTGCTTTGAGGCCGATCTGGAAGCCCTGGGACCCAACAAAACTCTGAACTACCGGATCGATCTCTTAATCAACATCGGAAATATTTACGCACAACTTGACGTGCCGGACCGTTCGCAGGAGTACTACCGGGAGGTCTTGTCTCTGCAACAGGAAAAGAGCGATCCACATGCCGTCGGACTGACCCTTGTAAACCTTGGAAATCTTGCACGGGAAAACGGGGACAAAACACGCGCGGAAGCCTACTACCTCGAGGCCGAAGATCTCTTGGAGAAAGAAAAAGATACGCACTCTCTGGCCGTACTCTATAGTAATTTCGGTCTACTCGCTCAAGACAAAGGGGAACTCGATGAAGGCATTGACTATCTAAAAAAATCAGTGGAGCTTCACAAAAAAACCGGCTTTGAAGAGGGGCTTGCCACAACCTGGGGACAACTTGGTCGTCTTTTCACAAAGGACGGCAATGATCGTGATGCCGAAATCTGTTTGAACTACGCAGCAACCCATTTCGGAAGCCTGGGCGATCCCTATGGTGAAATCGAGGCGCTACGCGGTCTGGCACATCTCTATAAACGCCGCGGCGATCCGGAACTTGTTCTCCGTTGCCAGAACAGGATGACGGAGATTTGCAGAAGATTCGGCCTTCCCTCTCCCGGCGGAGATCAGGCGGGGCTTAGGAGTAATTAAAATGAACAATAAAGTAGGGATAAAAGGTCCAGATCCTATCAACACACCGGTTCATTTTACTATTGAAGAGCACGCACTTATCCAGGATACCCATTTTTTTGAAACCAAGGCCACCGTTTCCCAAAAGGTCAAAACTCTCCTCCTCCAACTGCATTTTGAATTAAAGGAGGAGCTTCGTGAAATTTCTTTTCTCGCTCCCCGGGAATTTGATCCTGAAAATTATCAGTTCGTCAAAGGAGAGCACCTTCAGGGCTTTCCCTATCTCTACCTGGACTTCCCAAAGTTTTTTAAAGGTCAGGAGAAACTGACTTTTCGCACCCTGTTCTGGTGGGGGCATTTTTTTGTCTTCTCCTTAATACTAGAAGGAGAATATCTCCATCAATATAAAAGAAATCTGCTGGACCATTACATCGCTCTTGCCAATCAAGGACTGTTCATCCTGATGACCGATACCCTCTGGGAATGGCGTTTAGACTCAAACACCCTCCTTGAAATTCGGAAGGACAATAAAAAAGAAGTCAGCGCGGCGTTAGAAAACAGACCGTTCTTAAAGATCCATCGTTATCTTGTATTTGACCATCCCGCGCTTAAAGAGGGGACGGTGATCGAAGAAGCGCTGCAGACCTTTCGCCTGATGTCACTTCTTGTGAAAGCACCTGTCGGGAAAACAGGATCGTAGCGAGGGGGTGAATGTCTCTTGAAAAGATCGAAGAACCCCGCCCCAGAGGGGCGAGGATTACGCTCTCTATGCGTGCTCAAAAGTGTCGATGGATGCCAAAAGAGGTGAACCAGTAGGGGTAGAAGTAAGGATAGGGGTAAGGGGGTCCCGCATAACGCTCATCGGGAAAAGGTCGCTTCCTCCAGAGGTGAATATGGGAGGAGACCAAGTAGGGATAGGCGTAAACCATCTCTCCGAGTGGAAGCCGTCGTTCCTCCGTGATTTCGCCGATGACGGTAACCTCTCGTCCTTCTTTGTAAATGGCCGGATCGAGGAAGGCGTTAATGCGTTCGATCAAAAAACGGCCCTCACTCTCATCCGTCCGCAGGGGACGGTCTCTGTGATCGAGCGGCTTTTGAAGAATCTCCAGGATGGTCCCCCTTTCGGTAACTGTCGTCCTGACAATGGTCCCTCCCCAAAGAACTCTTTTCCCGATCGATAATCCAGGGTCGCGGATCACCTCCCGAAACGTCACCCCGGGTGTGATCTGTACCTTGAGATCCTCCGAGATCGCACGTGTTCCATACGCGCACCCGGACAGTGTCACAACTGCCACAAGGGCAAGAAAACCGCATTGCCGATATTTTTTCGGAACCATTTCGATTCCTCCTTTTCCCTATCATTAAAGGTACATCCTCTGCGATTTATCTGTCAAGGAAGAACCCAACACGTGTCTAGGTGCCCCCTCTTTTGAGGGATTGATCTCTTTTAACTGAACTGATAAGACGAAGATTGCTTTTTTGAGAGAAAAGCAAAAACAACGAACGACAGAACCAATGCATTCAAGAACTTCTTCATTACAGTTTCCATTACAGAAAGGTTTAATAGTGGTTTGAGAGGTTTTTTGCTTCGTACCCCATTCCCCACCTCGAGTCAATGAATCCGTCAAGGCCCCTCTCGCAGGGAAGGTGATTGTAAAAATTCATACAAAGCACATTCCCTGCCATCTTTTTAACTCATTGATTTAATACAATAATAGAACCTTTTTAAACTTTTCAAAAGCAGATCGTTCCCCATCACCCTGTTGGGCCGGATAATACTAAGCCTAACGAAAGTCGTAATAAAAATAGATTTTTACAAACAGTTACAAAATTTGACTGAATTTAGGCTGCTATTATTTCCATAAAACTAGAAAGTCCTAACTTTTCGTCAATTTTCCTGATTGATTCGGAGATCCCCATTCTTGCAAGATCGGTCTTGGCCCTTAACGGAGATACCCTTGATGCTCACAATGACCAGCTTTGGAATATCAGTCTTATTAATGAGAACCAGAGGAAACTAAGATTAGAACTATATTGGAATCGATAAGCGTTGATCAAAAGATATCCCAGAGGTCACACTGGGGATCTGTCAACAGGTTTCGATCCCCCTGAAATAAACCCGACATCGAGAGCCCCTCAGATCCAATCACCATCCTTGGCCCCACGCTTGACCCTTACGGCTACAATCCATTATGCTGTGGTATAGTTTCGCGGATACAGAACCATCAACCCATTACGGTAGTAAAAATGTCTTTCTTTAAAAAAATACTTCTTGTGGTTCCCTTTTTTACGATTGCGATTGTTGGGATCAATCACTATGGGGCAGACAAAATTGGAATCAATTTCCTGGGGATAAGCCCAAAAGGAAGCAGTTCCGAAGGGGATGCCCAAAGGTATAAAGAGGTCCGGGTTGAACTGGGTACTTTTGAAGAAGTGGTGACGGCCGATGGAACCGTGATACCGATCAACCGGATTGAGTTAAAATCGAAGGCCGGCGGCCGGATCATAAAGCTGCCCGTGGAAGCCGGCGATTTTGTCCGCAAGGGAGACCTCATCGCGAAGCTAGATCAGCGGGATGAAAAGTCAGCGGTTGCGCAGGCCCGGGCAGACCTCGATATCGCCAGGGCGGAACTGAAGCAGGCAAAACGCATGTTCACCCGTCGAAACACGCTCTACAAGAGGAAGATCATTTCAGAGGAAGAACGGGACGAGACCGGGCTGAAGCTGGCGGTGGTCAAGGGAAAGGTCATTCAGGCCTTGACCAAATTTGACACCGCCAAGGAAACGCTGGCCGAATCGATTGTTCGTGCCCCCATTTCGGGGATTATCCTGCAAAAATATGTGGAAGAGGGCCAAATTATTGCCTCCGGCGTCAGCGGCGCGGATGGCGGAAACCCGATTGTCGATATCGCCGCCATGGTTTCTGTGTACATTGAAGCAGGGATTAACGAAATTGACATCGGGAAGATGGAAATAGGGCAGTCCGCCACCATCGTCGCGGAAGCTTATCCCCAGCTCAAGTTTCTGGGTGAGGTCGTCCGTATCGCGCCGGAAGCAGACCCTGACGAGAAGAGTGTGACCCGGTTTAATATCGTCGTCAAGGTGGAAAATGCGGATCGTAAATTAAAATCCGGAATGAATGCCGAAATGGAACTGACTCTTTTCAAAAAGGACAATATTCTTCTGGCCCCTGTGACTGCGTTCAAAAAAATCCAGGGCGCGGATGCCGCGCCGGATGAACGCGTGGTTCACTTAAAACAGGGCAATGTCTTTATATCTCGCACCATATCGGTCGGTCTCTCTGATTTTAAGGAGGCCGAGATTCTTTCCGGACTTTCGGAAGGAGATATCCTCGGCATCCCGATGACATCCAGATTAAACGCCGCAAACAAGCGGCTTGAAGAAAGAATCAAGAGAAGCCGGGGTTTCGGCGTGAGGAAGAAGAAATAAGAGATGATTCTGTTTGAAAATATCCTTCTGGCATTGCAGACCCTTAAGGCAAACCCCCTGCGATCTATCCTGATCCTCACAGGCATGGCGGTTGGTATTGCCGCAGTGCTCCACGTGGTTGCACTCGGAGAAGTAACCCAGAGGAGAATCAATAAACGTTTGGCGGGATTGGGCTCAAATGTCCTGCAGATCCGTCCCAACTATTCCAGAAGGCGAGGGGTTCGCACGGACACAAGTGTCGTCAGTTTGAAGTGGGAAGAAGCAAAAGAGCTGGCCGATCATTCGGAAGTCATCACCGCCACCGTACCCCTTTATTCTGGCTCCAAAGGGGTGCAGTTCAGAGACAAAAATTGGAATACACGGATTACCGGCACAACACCCGAATATGAATCCGTTAATAATGAGCATCTTATCGAAGGTCGCTTTTTTAATCAGGACGAACTCAATCGACGATCGCGTGTGAGTGTCTTGGGGGCCACCGTTCACGAAAAATTATTTGGGGACCGGTCTCCTGTCGGCGAAACTATCCTGATCACGGGGAAGCGCTATCGGGTTGTCGGCACGTTGAAAGCCAAGGGGGAAAGCTGGAGAAGCCCCGACGATCAGATCTTTATCCCACTGACGACGGCGCAGCAGCGCCTGTTTGGCACAAAACATGTCGCGAGCATTCTCGCTCAGATTCGTTCAGCCGACGATTACGATGAAGCCCTTTTTGAGATCGAAACAACCCTTCGACGAAATCACCGGATCCATCCGGAGCACGAGAATGATTTCAGGGTCAGACGGCAGGATTTCTTCCTTGCAACGATTAAAGACGCGAACAAAGAACTCGGTCAGTTTATTATGGTAATTGCCCTCGTCTCACTTGTTGTCGGCGGGATTGGGATTGCCAATGTCATGCTGATCTCTGTGACCGAGCGTATTCGCGAGATCGGGACACGACGTGCAATTGGCGCCAAGAAGATTCACATCCTCACTCAATTCATGACCGAATCCATCATCCTGGGCCTCCTCGGAGGGCTATTGGGAATTGTGGGTGGAATCGCCTTCAACCAATACAGAATTGGAGAGGGGATGATCCTGCCGATGGAATGGATTGCTTACAGTTTTATAATCTGTGCGGGGATCGGTACGGTGGCGGGAATCTATCCGGCACTTCGGGCCGCCAACAAGAATGTCATTGACGCGCTTCGATATGAATAGATGAAAGGCCGGGGACAGGTAGGGTAGACATGCTGATTGAAATGCAAGATGTCGTTAAGTCTTATCGGATGGGATCGGAGGAAATTCCGGTCTTGCATGATATTAACCTGTCCATAAAGACCAATGAATATCTCGCGGTGATGGGCCCATCCGGCTCTGGAAAATCAACATTGATGAATATTCTAGGATGTCTGGATACCCCTTCTTCGGGGAAATACCATTTCGGAGATAAGGATGTAAAAAGCCTGAGTGACAACCAATTATCGGAAATTAGAAACAAGCATATCGGCTTTGTGTTTCAGTCCTTTAATCTCCTTCCCCGTGTGACTGCCCTCCAAAATGTCGAGTTGCCCCTGATATACCTCGGCATTCCCTCCTCACTTCGGGGAAAGATGGCGAGACAGGTCCTGGAAAAGGTTGGCCTGGGTGACCGAATGACACATCGACCCAATGAGTTATCGGGTGGGCAAAAACAACGTGTTGCAATCGCAAGGGCCCTGGTCACAAAGCCCTCCCTCATTCTTGCGGATGAACCGACAGGGAACCTCGACAGCAAAACAGGCACTGAAATCATGGGATTGTTCAACACACTCTACGAACAGGGCAACACCATCATTCTGGTCACGCACGAAGAATACATCGCGGCCTATGCGACGCGAATTATTCGGCTTTGTGATGGTCTTATCGACAATACTGTCCTACCGAAGAAGAGCCTTCGGACACCGTTTATTTACTAGGGAAGCTCTGATCAAGTCATGAATTGTTTTTTCAGGGCCCTTATGTCACGCTTCTGCGTTTCAAATCTTGACACGCATAGCAAGCGTACGGAGTTAGCGAGCGAATAAAAATAAAGACCTTTTTCGTTTCGTGTCGTAGAATCCTCGCCTTCCGGGCGTGGTTCTTCCAAATAGCTGGCTATTCCCTGCGATTTTCGCCTTGAATCGAGACATTTTAGCTCCCGAAAAATTCAACACAGACTTAATCAGAGCTTTCCTAAAAACGGGCCTGCCAATAATATTTCCTCGGATTACGATCACTTTTCATCGTCAAAAAAAGGTTCTCCGAAGAGAGTGATTTCTATTCTCACCTGGATCTCGTCCCGGTCTCGATATCAATTGTCAAAATCAATATCGCCCAATGAAATCAACAGGATAGAAAAACATTGTCCTTGATTGCCTCATCCTGAGCTTGTATACTGACCTTTATAGGTGGACTCTTGCATTAGAATTTTGTCACTCAAAAATGAGGAGGAATTTCCCATGGATTCGCAAGCGATGATCAGTCTTCTCAACAGCGCGATCAGCCTGGAATATGGCGGCGCCATTCAATATTCTCAAAACAGTGTACTCCTTCAGGGAACCTACCGGGAAGTCCACTCCGGTTTCTTTGGAGACATGAGCAACGACAGTTTTAGTCATGCCCGGAAACTGGGAATATATGTTGTCGGATTGGGGGGGATTCCAACCGTCGAACCCGCCCCGATCAAGCAGACGACGGACCTGACGGAGATGCTGGAATTTGGACTCGAAATAGAGACAGCCGCCCTTGCAACTTACACCCAGGGGGTCGAGATGGCTGAAGACAATGTACCTTTTCGTGTGATGCTGGAAGATATGACCCTTGAGGAATATAACCACCAGTTGGGACTCAAGAAAATCTTAGGCAAACTCTCCCTTCAGGTTTCCGATGCGATTAAAGAGGTCCGCCTGAAACAGGCTTAAGCTTGCGGAAAATAAAATAGGGTGAGCATCGCTCACCCTATTTTATGACGTTCAGGAAGGGAAAAAACCCTACTTTACCTTTGCCAGCAAACCCTCAATGCGGTCCGCATTCATGGCCAGCCCTTCAACGTATTCCTCGACAGCTTCTGTTGCTGCATCAAGGTTCGCCTTCGAACTACCCACCTGAATGATCCCGGACATGCCCAGAATGGCATGTGTTTCACATTTGAAGAAGAAGACCCCGTCCTTCGTGATCTTCACCGTGACACCCTCACTGGGCTCTACATGCCATGTTGCCTGGCCTTCAGGGACAGAAACAGAGACAGGCTGATGGAGGACGTCGGTGACAACAAATTCGATCGTGTCTCCCACCTTGGCTTCGATAAAGGCCGGCTCAAAAACCATCTGAGACGTGCCATCGGTACCCGTGTTCAGCATCGCCACCTTGATCGTCGCCGCCTGGGCAACCACTGATGTGAAAATCAAAAAAATGGACAGAAGAAGTACTCTTTCTATAACTTTACGCACTATTGTTCCTCCCTTTAAAAGATATTTAAATTTGAAGAAACCTGCCACAGAGCGGCAAGAACTCTCCAACTCGAGGACGATCCTCTTTATTTTTATCCGCTCGCCAAACCCTGCCCAAGAAGAGGGAGGTTTGCGCTCACCATGAAATAAACCCGTTTTTCAAGGCCCATCCTTGAGACATTAACGATAATGAGAGTGAATCCCTATATCATCTAGAGCGCCTATCAAGCCTCGCAATATAACCTTGTCCCTGGAAATTGTCAAGATGAAGTCTGCTTCTTTGAAAAACCTGATTACATGCTCAAACAGGAACCTATCTTGAAAGGCTCTGCGAAAGCGCCTTCCTGATAAGGGCAAGATCCTCGGGTCGCAGGTCCAACTGAAGCGCGGCTTCATGACCACGGGCGGACATTTTCTTCCAGGTTTTTTGAACAATCTCGATCATCTTATTCTCCTCATGCTTCTTTGAAAAATCGGAGAAATAACTTTCCAGGAAGACCAGGCAGATCACATCCTCCAGAAGCTGCATCTCAGGATCACTCTTGAGATGTTTTTTGAGAAGAAAGCCCTGGACGCGTGAGATTGTTTCATCGTTGTATTCAAGTATGCTAAGGATTTCACCTGCCTTTTCCGCGTGAAAACGGTTCAGGGTTGTCCGCCATTTTTGATAGCCGAGCCGGTCCAAGGGGTAGTTGCTTCGGGGGATTTCCCAGCGGGCAATGTGCTGGGATCTTGCGGCGAGGCGAAGGGCCTCCGATGCGTCAGGGGCAAGCTGGGCCAGGCAGGCGGTCATCCGTTGTGCGTAGAGTAATTCTTTTGGAAAGGTCTTTCCCTGGTAGGATTCCTGGTTAGGATCTTCACAATTGACGGCATCAAACTGCGCGACGGCCTTGCGGAACCGATTCAATTGAACCGTCATGGCAGAGCCTTACTTCACACCTTCTAGGTGCTTGAAGAACTCCGAGTCCGGGCTGAGGACGATCATGGACTTCCCATCCTTGAATACCTTTTTATAGGCATCCATCGACCGGATGAATTCAAAGAACTTCACATCCTGACCATAGGCCTCCGCGTAGATCCGGAAGGCCTCAGCGTCGCCCTTCCCCATCAACTCCTGCTGTGTCTTGTAGGCCTCGGCAAGGAGAATCTCTTTCTCTTTCTCGGCCTCTGAGCGAACCTTCTGGGCCTGTTCGGCCCCTTCGGAGCGATAGCGCTTTGCCTCTCTTCCCCGCTCTGCCTGCATCCGGGTAAAGACCGCCTTTTCGTTCTGCTCCGGAAGATCGGCCCGCTTGATCCGGACATCCACAATCTCAATTCCATAGACCAGGGCCTTCTCATTTGTCAGGCGGGTCACCGTGGCCATAATTTCCGAGCGGTTTTGAGAAATGATCTCTGAGAGATCGTGCTGCCCCAGATCGACACGCAGTTCAGAATAAATGATGTCGTCCAGACGGGAGCGTGCCGCGCGTTGTGTCCGGAAGGCTTCATAGAACTTCAGGGGATCGACGATCCGCCACTTCGCAAAGTTGTCGATCACCAGGGTCTTCTTGTCCCGGGTCACCACATCCTGCGGCTCTGAGTCATAGTCAAGGAGACGCTTGTCAAATTTGATCACCTCCTGGATAAAAGGGATCTTGAACTTCAAGCCCGGTTCGGTAATGGTTCGGACCGGTTTTCCCAGTTGAACGACGATCGCCGTCTGGACGATATCCACCACAAAGAAAGGGGAGACCCCGATCATCAGCAGGACAAAGAAGGCCAGAACGGCAATGCCCATGAGGTCTTTCTTTTTCATCGCCTTCCCCTCCCGCTCATTTCTCCAAGTCCCGCTTTTCCGAGAGGGAGCAAAGGAAGCACTTTTCCACCCAGGCTGTCGTCAATGATGATTTTCTCAATATTAGACAGAACCTCCTCCATCGTCTCAATGTAGATCCGCTTCCGAATGATCCCCTTCGCCTGACGATATTCCTTCAAGGTCTGTAAAAAACGATCCGCCTCTCCCTCAGCCCGTCGAACCCGTGCTTCGGAATAGGCCTGTGCCTCATTGATGACCTGTGCCGCCTCCCCCTTGGCCCTTGGGATGATGTCATTGCGATAACCATGGGACTCGTTGATTAACTTTTCCTTGTCCTCCTTGGCACTCGCCACGTCCTTAAAAGAGGCCTCAACCGCACCGGGCGGATCGACATCCTGTAACTGGACGGCCGTGATCTGAACCCCCGCCTCGTACTCATCCAGTATCCGTTGAAGCACAATCTGGGTGTCCTGCTGAATCCTGGCCTTCCCGACCGTCAGGGCCTCATCGATCTGGCTTTGGCCGATGATCTGCCGGATAGAGGCCTCGGCCACTTTTTTGATGGTTGGCCCGATATCGGCGACGTTGAAGAGGAAGTCCTCGGCGTCCAGGATACGGAACTGCACGATCAATTCAACCGCGACAATGTTCTCATCACCGGTCACCATCAAGGCCTCTCTCGGGACGGTCTGGGACCCACCGCGGGTGGTGCGGAACCCGATCTCGATACGATGGAGTTTTGTCACCTTGGGAAGAAGAACGGTCTCTACAAAAGGAATTTTGAGATGGGGGCCGGGCTCGGCTGTCCGGACAAGCTCCCCGAAACGGAGGACAACCCCCTGTTCGTCCGGCGCGACAATGTAGAACCCTTTCCATAATAAGAAGAGTACAACGAGGATCCCAATGATCGGCTTCAAGCCCTTAAAGTTAATAGGGCCTCCGGCCCCCAGCTTCTGGAGGTCCTTCATCAATTTTACGAAGGGATCGCCACTTTCCCCTTCAGGCTTTCTCGGCTCCCATGCCATCAGATCTTCCTCAAATTAAATATATATAACATACCGCTCTGGTTACAGTAGCATCAACGACTCTTGCCGTCAATCGAAATAGTCCATCCGGAATTAAGGATGCTGAGATCTATACGATTTGCTCCTGAACCCAATATCCACGATTGGATCTTGGGTTTAAAAGCACGGCTTGACTTGTTTCGCCCTGTTCCATAAAATGACGCACTATGAAACGAGACAAATCAGAGGCACTGTTCGAGGAAGCACAGAGACGGATTCCGGGCGGCGTAAACTCACCGGTGCGGGCGTTCAAGTCGGTCGGGGGGAATCCCCTCTTCATCAAACGGGCAAAGGGGAGCAAGATCGTAGATATCGATGGCAATCGCTTTATCGATTACGTCCTCTCCTGGGGACCGATGATCGTCGGCCATGCGCATCCAAAGGTGGTGGAGGCCGTTCAGAAGGCCGCGGCCCTCGGGACCAGCTTCGGGGCGCCGACAAAACTAGAGGTCACGCTCGCCAAGCGGGTCCAGGAAAACTTTCCCCTGATGGAACGAGTCCGCTTCGTCAATTCCGGAACAGAGGCGACGATGAGCGCCATTCGTCTCGCCAGGGGATATACGGGTCGGAACAAGATTGTGAAATTTGAAGGCTGTTATCACGGCCATGCCGACTCCCTCCTTGTCAAGGCCGGGTCGGGCGCCACAACCCTCGGGATCCCTGATTCTCCCGGCGTCCCGCCCGATCTAGCACGCGACACGCTCACGGTCCCTTTCAATAACCTGAGCGCCCTTCGTAAGACCTTCGAGAAGTTGGGAAACCAGATTGCCTGCCTGATCGTCGAACCGGTTCCAGGCAATATGGGAACGATTGTTCCAGAAAATGGTTTTCTTCCGGGTCTTCGGGAGTTGACCCGTCCTTTCGGCATTGTCCTGATCTTTGACGAGGTCATGAGCGGTTTCAGGGTCGCGCCCGGCGGCGCACAGGAACGCTACGGCATTAGACCGGATCTGACCTGTCTGGGAAAAATCATCGGCGGAGGATTGCCGGTCGGGGCCTATGGAGGGAAGAAAGAAATCATGGATCAGATTGCGCCGGTCGGTCCGGTCTACCAGGCGGGAACCCTCTCCGGCAACCCCTTGGCGATGTCCGCCGGAATCGCAACATTGCGCCTGCTTCAGGAATCCGGTGTTTACGAAAAACTGGAGGCACGTTCCGCTGCCCTCGAGGAAGGGATTTCTGATGTCGCCCGTAAGGCAAAGATTCCCCTTCAGATCAACCGGATCGGGTCACAGATGACCTTTTTCTTTACCGATAAAAAGGTCAAGGACTACGAGGGGGCCTTGAAGACCGACCGGGTCCGCTTCGGAAAGTTTTTTCTCGGCCTGCTGGAAGAAGGAGTCTATCTTGCCCCTTCCCCTTTTGAAGCACTCTTCCTCTCAATAGCACATTCCCCTTCAGACATCGAGAAGACCGTCCGCGCCGCCTACAAGGTGTTAAAAAAGATTTAGATGGTTCAGGACAATGCACAGCAATCCGAGATCGACCCTGAAGAATTTCTGGCAAAGAGCAACGCCGTCCTCCGCCGGATCGAGAAGCATAGCCTCCTGATTCTGGCCGCCTGCGGTGTCGCAACCCTTTTTGTCTTTGGGAACTTCGGGGCTTCACTTCTCATCGGCGGTCTGCTGGGCATGTTTAACTTCCGAAGTTTACATCGAATGTTTCAGCAGCAGATCCTTGATCCCCCTTCCAGAAAGAAACAACAATTCCGATACAGCCTGAAACTCTTTCTGATCGTCGGCCTTTTCTTTTGGATCATTCAGTGGGAATCAGCAAGCGTTCTGGGGATCGTCGCCGGATTTTTCATGATTACCAGTGCAGTATTCCTCGAATCGATGCGAAAACAATAACCCTTCAGCACGCCACTACTCCTTCTTCTTCGGCTTCGAAAAGGAGGAGATCAGGTCGATCGGGACCGGGAAGACGATGGTTGAACTGTTCTCGGTGAGCGTTTGTAGGAACCGGAGCTGGAGCGTCGCAGGCTCGGTCGCAATGATATGTGCCGCGTCGGCCAATTTCTGCGAGGCCTCAAATTCTCCCTGGGCATGAATAACCTTGGCCCGCCGTTCGCGTTCCGCTTCGGCCTGTTTGGCGATGGCCCGAAGCATCTCCTGCGGCAGGTCCACATTCTTCACCTCGACCGCGCTGACCTTGATCCCCCAGGGTTCAGTCTGCTGGTCGATGATTCTCTGGAGCTCGACATTGATCTCTTCCCGGTTGGCAAGAAGATCATCCAACTGGCTCTGTCCGAGAACGCTTCGCAAGGTCGTCTGCGAAATCATGGATGTGGCATAGAGAAAATTTTCAACATTCAGGATCGCCTTCTGCTCCTCAACGACACGGAAATAGAGGACGGCATTGACCTTGACGGTCACATTATCCCGAGTAATAATATCCTGTGCCGGGACATCCATCGTGACGGTCCGGAGACTGACACGCTCCATCTTGTCGATAAAGGGGATCAGGATGATCAGGCCGGGTCCGTTCCCCCCATAGAAGGCCCCTTTCGTAAGGACCCGTCCCAAACGAAAGACCACCGCCCGCTCATACTCTTTCAGGATTCGGACACCATTGACGAGGATGAAGAGGACGAAGAGGACGGCCACCATGACAGGAAAGGTCGGGAACATTTGTATCCTCCTATTTTTATTTCGGGAAAGACCCTAACTTCTTTACTTTCAGCTTCAATCCAACCACTTCGATCACCTTTGCCTGTTCTCCCGCCCGAACGGTCTCTTCGCTTTCGGCCTGCCAGATCTCTCTTTGAATTCGAAACGGCCCTCCAGGAGAAAGATCGGCCTGCGCCACCCCTATCTCACCCACGAGTTGCGCCACCCCGGTGAGGGATGGAGCCCGCTGGGACTTCCAGGCCGCGCGCAGGACCACGATAAAAAAGAGCGCTGTGACAGAAGTCGTCGTGAGGATCACCGAGATTGAGATCCGAAGTGACGGGATATCGGAATCGATCAGCATCAAGGACCCGAAGAAGAGGGCCGTCACCGCCCCCATTGCGAGAATACCAAAGCTCTGGACCATCACCTCGGCAATAAAAAGGACGATCGCCAATAAAATCAAGAGAAGCCCGGCGTAATTAATCGGCAGGGTTTGAAAGGCAAAAAAGGCGAGAATCAGGCAAATGGCGCCGACCACGCCCGGAAAGATGGCACCTGGACTATAAAGTTCAGCAATTAGCCCAGTCGTTCCGAGAAGCATCAGGATGTAGGCCACATTCGGATCAGAGATCGCCTTGAGAATGCGGATGCGCAGACTGATCGGGTTCTCGATAATCTCCACATCCGCAGTCACGAGGAGGCGCTTTCCCTTCATGGTGACCACCGTCCTGCCGTCTATCTGTCGGATCAGGTCCGGAAGATCTTCCGCGATCAGGTCGACAACATTCTTTTCAAGTGCCTCCGTCTCTGTGATCGAGACCGAGTTCCGGACCGCATCCTCAGCCCACACACCGTTTCGACCCTGACGCTCGGCCAGGGACCGAATATAAGCCGCGGCATCATTCTCCAGTTTTTTCTGCATCTCCTCATCTATTTTCTGCCCCCCCATTGCCACCGGATGGGCCGCACCAATATTGGTTCCGGGGGCCATGGCCGACACATGTGCCGCAAGGGCGATGAATACCCCTGCCGAGGCAGCACGACCCCCGCTGGGCGCCACATAGATAATGATCGGAACCTCTGAGGCAATCATCGCCTTGATGATGGCGCGCATTGAAAGATCGAGTCCGCCTGGGGTATCGAGTTGGATAATCAAGGCCTCGGCCTCAGCCTGTTCTGCTTTATGAATGGCATTGACGAACAGTTCAGATGTGACAGGATTGATGATGCCTTCATAGGTGAGGACATGTATCGTCTCCGCCTCGGAAGCGACAGGGAAGAAGGTCAACATAAAAAGAAAAAAGGCAGACCAAACAAAGGGATACATAGACAAATCTTATCCCTTATCAGACAGAAGAGTCAAGCAGGAGGAGGGGGGGGGGAAGGGAGGAGAGAGAAGGAAACCCAAGACCCACGTGTGGATCCTGGGAGAACACTTTAGACAATATTGTGTCGTGGGTAGAGAGGAACAGTCTCGGAGACTTACTCGGAAGCTTCTTCACCCGTATCTTCCACGGACTCATTTTCAGCCGTATCACCTGCCACATCCGCTGCCTCTGAAACAACCTCGTCTACGGTCGGTTCTGCAGCTTTTTCTACGGCCTCAGTCACAACCTCATCCATGCCCACAACTTCGACTTTAATCTGGGCGGTGATGTCATTATGAATCTTGATCTTGATCTCGAAGATTCCGAGTTCCTTAATCGGCTTATCAAGAAGAATCTTACGCTTGTCCACTCCAATACCCCCAGCGGCCACCGCTTCACCGATGTCTTTTGAGGTCACCGATCCAAAAAGCTTCCCTTCTTCACCCACCTTGACGGGGATGCGGATTACAAGGGCTTCTATTTTTCTCGCAGTCTCTTCCGCCGAAAAACGCTCTTTCCTGACCTGATCGGAAACGACTCGTTTTTCATGCTCAAATAATTTTACATTCCGGGTCGTCGCGAAAGTTGCTTTTTTCTGTGGAAGGAGGTAATTTCTCGCATACCCGTCTGCTACATCGACCAGGTCTCCCATCTGACCGAGCTGTACAACATCTTCTTTCAAAATAAGCTTCATGGTTAAGCCCTCCCTAAGTAATATTTTTCCTCACCCTATCCCCGTTTGCACAGGGGGAGGAAAGGCTGGGGGAATTCTATTAATAATGAGACCGTGTTGTCAATATTTAATGTAAGGCCTCTCAGGTTGCACGAAAGACAATCTTTCCCTCTTCCACATCCACCACAATCCGATCACCGCTTTTCCAGGTCCCTTCCAGAAGTCCCATAGAGAGGGGGTTCAAGATATCCCGCTGGATCACCCGGTTCAGAGGCCGTGCCCCGAAAACCCTGTCGTAGCCCTCACGTGCCAAGTAGGTTTTTGCCTTAGGAGAAAGCGACAGAGTCATCTGTTTTTGGTCAAGCCGGCCTTTCAGTCGGACCATCTGTATGTCGACAATCTTTTCCAGTTCTTCCATTTCCAGAGGATGAAAAATGACAATGTCCTCGATTCGCTTCAAGAACTCCGGCTTAAAATTCGTCCGCAAGGCCCCAAGAACCTGTCGCCGAATCTCACCCTCGTCCCCGTCGCTGTCCTGGATCTCCTGGCTCCCGACATTCGATGTCATCATCAGGACGGCATTTTTAAAATCGACCGTCCGCCCTTTTCCATCGGTCAGTCTTCCATCGTCCAGGACCTGGAGGAGGATGCCGAAGACATCCGGATAGGCCTTTTCGATCTCATCAAAGAGGACAACGGCATAAGGCCGTTTTCGAATGGCCTCGGTCAACTGCCTGCCTTCTTCGTATCCAACATAACCGGGCGGAGCCCCGATCAAGCGTGCGACGGCGTGTTTCTCCATATACTCCGACATGTCGATCCGGATCATCGCTTCTTCATTGTCGAAGAGAAATTCGGCGAGCGCACGCGCCAGCTCGGTTTTTCCAACACCGGTCGGTCCCAGGAGGATGAATGATCCGAGTGGTCGGATTAGATCTGAGATCCCTGCCCTGGCCCGGCGGATGGCATTGGAGACGGCCGCAATGGCCTCGTCCTGTCCGACGACACGCCGATGGAGGCGCTCTTCCATATGGATCAGTTTCTGAACCTCCTCCTCTACCATGCGTGAGACCGGGATTCCGGTCCATTTTGAGATAATTTCGGCGATATCTTCCTCATCGACCTCTTCCTTCAGCATCTTATGATCGTCTTGTAAGCGCTGCAATTCCTTATTTTACTCCGCCAACTGCGCCGCAAGGTGGGGACCTTTTCCGTAACGAAGCTCAGCCGTCTTTTCGAGATCTCCCGCCCGTTCCGCCTGCTCGGCATTCTGGCGACACAGGTCAATCTCTTCCTTGAGCGCCCTGATTTTCTGAATACGGCCCTTTTCCTGCTTCCATTGCACTGAAAGAGGATCTGCTTCCTCCTTTAATTCACTCAAATCTTTTTCGATTTTCTTCAGACGCTCCCTGGACACCTCATCTTTTTCCTTCCGGACCGCCTCCCGTTCTATCTCGAGCTGGCGTATCTTTCGGGTGAGCTCATCGAGTTCAGAGGGCATGGAATCGATTTCCATACGTAGGCGCGAGGCGGCTTCGTCGATAAGATCAATCGCCTTGTCGGGAAGAAAACGGTCCGTGATGGACTTCATAGCGCTCTTTTAATCCACGAAGGATAGAAATCGCCTGATCCACCGTCGGTTCCTCAACCAGAATCGGTTGAAATCGCCTCGCGAGCGCGGAATCTTTTTCGATATGTTTCCGATATTCCTCCGTCGTTGTCGCCCCGATGGCACGCAGTTCTCCGCGGGACAGGGCCGGTTTGAGCATGTTTGAGGCGTCGATCGCCCCTTCGGCGGCCCCGGTGCCAATCAAGGTGTGGAGTTCATCAATGAAGAGGATCACCTTCCCTTCGGCATTGAAGACCTCCTTGATGACGGCTTTGAGACGCTCTTCAAATTCTCCCCTGAATTTGGCCCCCGCGATCAGGGCGCCCATATCTAGCGAAAGGACCCGCTTCTCTTTAAGGCCATCCGGGACGTCGCCTGAGACAATCCGTTGTGCCAGACCTTCCGCAATCGCCGTCTTCCCGACACCCGGTTCACCGATGAGGACAGGGTTGTTCTTCGTTCGCCGGGAGAGAACTTGAATGACGCGCCGAATTTCGTCATCACGCCCGATAACCGGATCAAGTTTTCCCCGGTGTGCCAGGTTGCACAAATCTCCCGAATAGCGGGCCAGGGCCTGGTATTTCTCTTCCGGATTGGGGTCGGTCACACGATGGGACCCCCTGATCTCTACAAGAGCCAGGAGCACTTTTTCTCGTGCCACCCCGCTTTTCAGGAACAGTTTTTGTACCGACCCTTTCCGGTCAAGCATGCCGAGGAATAGGTGCTCGGTGCTGATATATTCGTCCTTGAGCTGCGCCGCCTCCTTTTCGGCCCGCTCAAGCAGGGCGGCGACACTCGGGGTCATATGCAGCGAGCCGACGGCACCCGGACCATGAACCTGGGGGATCTTCCCCAGACGATGGACCAGTTTTACGCAGACCTCCTCTATGGAGATGCCCATTTTTTGAGAAGGGACTGGACGATCCCTTCATCTTTTTCCAGTAATGCCAATGCGAGGTGCATTTCATCAATTTGTTGATGATGAGACGATTCGGCCCTCTTCTGAGCGTCCTGAAAGGCCTCCTGGGCCTTTAATGTTAAGCGTTCCTGGCGCATCCCGCTCCCCTCTCTTTTAGACCCAATATGATGCGTTCTCTACTAAAGAAAATATAAGTCTTCCTATGATCATATTCAAGACCAGGGAAAAGTCACTAGAAAAATTGACAGAATCGCAAGTCGCTGGTACGTTTTATATAAACAAGAACAGTAACACCTCAGAGGGGAAGATGCGTTTCTTTCGACAACTCACACTTTTGTTTCTAGTCCTCCTGCCTATTGAGGCATTCTCGATGCAGATCTATCAATATACCGACGCCTCGGGGATCACCCATTTTACCAATGTGCCGACAAATTCCCGTTACCAAAAGAGAAAATGGAAGATATATTCACCGCACACACTTACTAGAAAGCAGCGAAGAGCGCAATACGACCCGTTTATCGATCATGAGGCCAAGGCACAGGGGATCGAACCGGCCTTGATCAAGGCGATGATCCGTGTTGAGTCAGATTTTAATACAGAGGCCGTCTCCTCGGCGGGTGCGCAGGGCCTGATGCAGGTGATGCCCGCCACAGCCAAGGACCTCCAGTTGGAAGATCCCTTTGATCCGGAAGACAATATCCGAAGCGGGACACGTTACCTGCGCTATCTGCTTGATCGATTTGGGAGTGATGTCACGCTGGCGCTGGCCGCTTACCACGCAGGACCGGGAAATGTGGCACGATACGGAGCAATCCCTCCAATCACGCAAACCATCCGTTACGTCAAAGATGTACTTCGTTTTTATGAATTTTACCAGGGGGAGGGACGCATCGCTCCTTGAATAAGAAACCGCTGATGGCTGGCGCGAGACCCATCCGCCTCAAATCATCTGAAAACTTGTCTCTATTTTCCATTAACCTCGCTACGATCCTATTTCTCCGACAGACTCCCGGCCTTGTCTTTCAGACAACTTGGCGGTTTCCCACATCATTCAATATCAGAAAATCCAGGACCAGATTGAAGAACCCCTCCCGGAAAGGTCGGGTATTACGTTCTTTTTGCGTGCGCAGGCGAATCGGCGGTTTCCTCAATTGGAAAGTTCTTTGCTAGTGACGTTTTTGTGATTTGAGAGAGCAATGCGCGCGTGCTTTCCGGGGGCCTTGAAGTGCCTGCCGTGACGCAGGGGTCATCTTCAAGAAAGTGAGCGCCGATGCTCTTATTTCTCCTGAGTGCAGATTCGATCATGGCCGCAGAGGTCCAGAGCATATTCTTTGTCTCACTGGCAAGTCGCGTCAGCGTCGGCCTTGAAAAAACCCACCGCCACCGACCCCATTTTTGAGCGGCTCGTTTTAGCGAGTTCTGGCTCCGGATGATCCCCACCTCTTTCCACATCATTTCCCGCAGCTCTTTTTGAACCAAGAGATACTCCACTCTGGAAGTGGAAGTCGTATCCGTCCGTGAAAAACCTGCCTCGGCCAAGCCTGTCTTTTCTTGACATAAAAGGTCGGATGCCTCCAGAGGAATAGCCATTACCTGCCCAACAGCCTCTCCGACACGCGCACCAAAAACAAGACCCTCCAGCAAAGAGTTACTCGCAAGCCGATTGGCGCCATGAACTCCCGTACACGCAACTTCGCCGACCGCATAAAGACGTGGGATGCTGGTCTCCCCTTTCAAGTTGGTAAGCACACCTCCCATCAGATAGTGGGCGCTTGGCGCGACCGGGATGGGTTCATTCGTCATATCTATCCCATAGCGGAGACAGGTCGCATCAATCTTTGGAAAACGTCCTCTCAAAAAGGTAGAGTCAAGGTGGGTGAGGTCGAGGAAGACATGCTGCGTAAGCTCACGATGCATTTCATGTACGATGGCACGCGTCACAATATCACGCGGTGCCAATTCCGCATCGGGATGATAGCCCTCCATAAACTGTTTTCCAGCCGTGTTCCGAAGGACGGCACCTTCTCCCCTCATAGCTTCAGAAAGGAGAAAAGAAGGCGCCGCAGGAAGAGAAAGCGCTGTGGGGTGGAACTGGAAAAACTCCATGTCGCTCAGTTCAGCCCCTGCGGCGAGGGCCAAGCCGATACCATCCCCAGTGGCCACCAAGGGATTGGTTGTTTTTTTGTAAACCTGACCCACGCCGCCGGTAGCAAGGATCACGGTCTGTGCCAGGAAAAGATGCCGGTCTTCCGTCCGCTCATCGAGTACCCACGCGCCTTGGCAGAGGGTGCTTTGCCCATTTCCATCATCCTGATACGGGCTTAATACAAGATCCATGGCAAAATGGCCATTCCGAATTGAGATATTTTTTTTCTTCTCGATAACGCGATGGAGGGTTCTGACGATTTCATACCCGGTCGCATCGCCCTTGGCTCGGAGAATTCGGCTTTGGCGATGCGCCCCCTCACGGGCAAGGGCAAAACCATTCCCAGACCGGTCAAATTCTGCCCCCCAGCCAATCAGTTCACGGACGCGCTGCGGCCCTTCTTCCACCAGGACCCGGACCGCATCTTCCTGGCAAAGCCCCATGCCGGCTTCGACTGTATCCTGATAGTGCGATTGAATGCCCTCGCCATCATCACCCAAGGCGGCGGCAACTCCGCCCTGGGCAAAATCTGAGCTGGATTCTCCCTTGATTCCCTTGTTCAGAATGATGACCTTCCCGTACTTTTCCGCTTCGATGGCCGCGCGAAGCCCCGCGATGCCGCCGCCAATAATCAGAAAATCCGTAAGGATCGCATTGGTCTTTTTTGCCTGCATACCTTACTCCTCAAAAAACCCCAAATGGAGGATTCCCCTTAATCTCCAAAAGACGTAGATTTTCTTTCGAGGTCCAGCGGAAGACAGCATGCCCTCTTTTTCTGAGCGATGGCCCACCGGACACAGCGGTCCAATCTCCCTTCCATCGAATGACTGTCACGAGAAATCCCCCCTCAATCCGGATCTGTTCTATGGACACCTGAATATCGGCTTTGGAAAAACCTTCGAAATCCCGATTGATCTGGGTTTTAAAGGGTTCCAGTAGGCGAAAAGAGGGATCAAGCTTTTCAAAAAAAGTCTTCCCATCTTTCTGTTCATAGGCCTCTACCAAGGTTTGAATCACCTCCCGAAGCTGTGTTGTTTGTGATCGCACCGGAGAAATCTTTTTGGCATCGCTCGCGCAACCCCCAAGGAGGAAGAACATGTACACAACGAGAAACAATCTCGCGGGTCGGGAAAAATTACTAAAAGAAAATTTTCCTATCTCTATACTTGGCATCAGTCCGATTCCTCATTTTGTAAGAATTATGTGAGAATTATAGTGAAAAGAAAGGTCAAGGGCAAGTGTGGGGGAGATCCAGATACAGATCGCTATCCCGTTTCAAGAATCACCTTCCCATATCAACTCATTCACACTTATCGCCATAAACTGTGCAATCATTTTCACAGCCCATGAAATCCGAAACCCTTCCAGAAACAAAGCAGAGTTCAGTAGTAACTCACCTTCGGATCTGACTATTGCCAACACTCTCCAACCGAGACCCACAAGTTATGATTTGAAGATAGACCTCAGGCGGTTATACTGGTATCGTGTGGAAACCAGAACATTTTGAACTTACGATCTTCAACTCGGCCTTCATTGGAGGACGAATGATTCACTGGCTGTTCACAATATTTATAATCTTTGTCCAGATCCCTGGAGAGGCCGAGGCCGCTCCGGATCTTCTCAAAAGAGAGTACCACGGTTTTACCCTCTGGCTGGACTGCGAGCAACACCATGGCGCCGTCGCATTCTACTACAAAGTTGGTGCAGACAGAGGAAACATTAGCCCAAAAAGTGCTCGATACAAATATGATCGAAAAGTTCCACTAAAGTGTCAGCCTCAGTCCTGGCGCTCTTACCGGACAACAACGGTTGATCCATTTTTTGGAACATGGGATCGAGGCCACCTGGTTTCCACAAACCACATGGACAATAAGAAAGCAGCCTTGCTGGACACCTTCTTACTGACCAACACCCTCCCTCAAAACTCGGCCTTTAAGCAGTCAAAAGGAGCCTGGCATCAGACGGAAATTATTACCGAATGCTACAGAGACATCACACCATTAGAGGTATGGGGAGGGGTCATCTGGGGAAATGATACAGAAAATGATTTCTTCACCGGAACACATGGGATTAAGACACCGGACCACTGGTGGAAACTCATCTACCGCTTAGACAACAAAGAGTACGTCGCCTGGGTGTTCCCAAACAGACGGGAGGCCACGGCCTCAGATATCGATCGCTTCCAGCTATCCCTCAAAGATCTCCTGACCTGGCTTGATTTTATTCCAGACTTTGGGGTAATTGAGGACTTAGACCTTGATGGAAGAAAACTGAAACCCAGCTGGCCGGTGACACAATCCGGTGAAAAACTCACATGCGAAGGGAAAACCACATCAAGTGGTTAAGTTGGGCCTACCCACCATGCCCCGACAATTGACCACAGGCCCCCGGATAGACACACTGAAGCCCGCAGGCTGAAGATCCCCTCACCTCCTCCATCCAAAATCGCTGAACTTCAAAGAGCGGTTCGAGAAGAGATGCAGGGACTTTCGGTGATCAAAGTCAAGATCTACAATAAAAAGGGCCTCACCGTTTTCTCAACCGACCCCAAGCAAATCGGGGAGGACAAAATCTCAAATCCTGGTTTCACATCTGCCCTGACAGGTGGGGTGGTCAGCGCGCTCACCCATCGAGGCGAGATAGATAGCTTTGAAGGCTTAATCTTTAAACGAGACATCCTTTCAAGTTATATTCCTATTCGATTAAACGATCCCGATTCTTCCATTGAAGGGGTCTTCGAACTCTATGCGGACGTCACCCCGTCGGTTGAAAGAATCCGGAAAACACAAATAAAAGTTGTCGTTGGGGTCGCGCTTATTTTAGGACTCCTCTATCTCTGCCTCTTCATCATCGTCCGATATGCAGACCGCTTGCTGAGAGAACATGAAAATCACGGAAAACGGGAGAAAAAGGCTTTGACTGAACAGGCCATTCGTGACTCTCTCACAGATCTTTATAACCGATGACATTTCGAGCAACGGTTCAAAGAAGAAATTACCCGGGCGAATAGGGATCAACACATCATGGGCATATTCCTCTGTGATCTGGATAATTTCAAGAAGATTAATGATACCCAGGGTCATCAGGCAGGAGATCTGGTCCTAAAGGCGGTCGCCAAAATCCTCCTGGATTCCATTCGGGGCTCTGACTTGGTTTTTCGCTGGGGAGGTGATGAATTCATGGTGGTTCTGCCGAATACCAACCGGGATGGGATTCTGGTCGTTGGAGAACGGATTCGAAAGGGAGTTGGCCTACTCAGCAAAAAGGGGTATCCAGAGCTGGACATCAGTATCGGGGCTGCGATTTGTCCAGAACATGGGACTGAGGCAGATCAACTCATCCAGCTGGCGGACCGGGCATTGTACATTGCGAAGAAAGGGGGAGATAAATTCCATATCGGTGAAGAAGAATACTCCCTGGAGGATCAAACGATCGATGTGGTCTTCCAACCCGTGATGGATGTTCATCTAAATCAGGCGCGTGGATATGAGGCCTTGGCCCGTGACCCCTCGGGAAAAAAAAGCATTATGCAACTCTTTAAAAGATATCATGCCATCGGAAAACTTTATGAGTTGAAATGTCTTTGTTTTATGAAACAACTGAAGACTGCCCAGGAGCTCAAGCTGGACTGTTTGTTCCTTAACGTGGACCTCAAGGTCTTAAAGAAGATCGATCTGCCTGCGAAGCCCCCTGGCATGGATGTGGTGCTGGAAATTTCAGAAGAAGAGATCTTACGGGATGTGCAGGATTGCCTTGAGATCACCCGAAAATGGAGAAAGGCCGGGTATCAATTCGCCATAGACGATTTTGGGGCCGGCTTCATTTCCCTGCCCTTTATTGCCAACCTCGCACCAGACTATATTAAGCTGGACCGGTCCACCGTCCTGCAGGCCGTAAGTTCAACCCAGTTCAGGATTGTATTAAAGGACTTGGTGATCGGCCTCCGAAAGATCTCTACACAGGGGATTATTGCCGAAGGGATCGAGAACGAAAAAGAACTGAAGGTCATGAAGGAACTGGGAATCTATTTAATCCAGGGGCATCTATTCGGATACTCAAAGACACTATAGGCTTTCACAAAGAGGACCATTCTTTGTGAAAGCTCCCAGAACCTGGTGCTCCCAGAGGGACTCGAACCCTTGACCCCTTGGTTCGAAGATGAAAAAGGGGTGTTTTCGCAACTGATTTTTTGGGGTAGTTCCAAAATTTAAGTTGTAATATCAATAGGTTATGATATTTTTATTAGGTCTATTGATTCTATGGTTTTCGATTAATTTTATCACAATTTCGACACAATACTTTAATGAGATTAAAACCACTCGCTACATAATGGTGCTTGAGGGTAATTTAACCACCAGATGATTCAGGAAAATAATAAGTTCTTCCTGCTCCAACCTATTCTACTCAAAAAAAACAAATTCCAGAAATGAGTTTTGATCAGTTCTCTTTTTTAAATAAGCATTTATCTTACAACTCGATAAAATTTGAATCTCTGAGAATTGCCGATAACATCTACAAGTTGATAATAATTTAGACTGAAAAATTTGACGAATGCTACAAGCAAGACGTAATGTAGATCAATCATTTTAATTACTTGGGACGTGGACCTACGATACCTTTCTTAGCTCATAAGTTCCGCCTTCAAATGTGCCTTTGAATACACAGGGTGCATTTCAACCCCACTTTAAATCAATCAAACTAAAACTCAGCTGAACGATTAAAATTAAAGGATTAAATGAATGCCAGAAATTAAGCACTCCATGAAACTCCGTTCCACCAAAAATCGATTCATCCCCTTAAAAATAAAACGGCCCGAAAATATAAAAAATGACCTGCTTTCCGGTTTGACCGTCTCTTTGGCTCTGGTGCCGGAAGCCATCGCATTTTCTTTTGTTGCGGGTGTCGATCCAAAAGTAGGCCTTTATGCTGCTTTTATGATGGGACTCGTTACGGGCATTTTCGGTGGGCGTCCCGGCATGATCTCAGGCGCAACCGGTGCTGTTGCTGTCATTTTTGCCCCACTTGTCGCCAAAGTGGTTTCCTTCGGACAAAGCTCAGGAATGAGTACAGACATGGTCCTGGAAAATGCTCTGGGTTATTTGTTTTCCGCAGTGATTTTAATGGGCTTGATTCAAATTCTGTGTGGTGTACTCAAATTGGGAAAATTTATCCGTCTCGTACCGCATCCGGTCATGTTGGGTTTTGTCAACGGATTAGCCATTATCATTTTTAAAGCACAGTTTGAGCAGTTTACTGCAGGTGGAGAACTTCTTGCGATGGCACCTCTGTTTCTCATGTGTATTTTAATCGCCTTGACGATGGCAATCGGCATCCTCCTCCCCAAGTTCACTAAGGCCGTCCCCGCAACCTTGATCGGCATTGCCGTAGTGAGCCTCATTGGACACTTTATCAACCAAGGCAATCCCGGGCTTGTGCGAACCGTGCTCGATTTTGTTCAAGATCGCAACGCAAGTATCACAACAATTGCCGCAGGGCTGCCCACATTCGGCCTGCCTGCCATGCCATTTACCCTTGATGCCTTCACAATGATTCTCCCTTATGCCGTACTTGCCGCAGCAGTCGGATTGATTGAATCTCTCATGACCCTAACCCTGGTGGACGAACTCACAGAAACTCGAGGCCGTGGCAACAAAGAATGTATCGGTCAGGGCCTTGCGAACGTGGTAAATGGATTTTTAGGCGGCATGGGTGGCTGTGCAATGATTGGCCAAAGTATGATCAATATCCGTGGTGGCGGAAGAGGGCGACTTTCAGGTATTACCTCGGCCATCTGCCTACTAGGCTTCGTTTTATTTGGTGCTGCTTTCATTGAAAAGGTGCCCTTAGCGGCACTCGTTGGGGTCATGTTCATGGTCGTCATTGGTACTTTTGAGTGGTCCAGTCTTCGATTGGTGAACAAAATCCCCAGATCAGACCTGCTCGTCATCATTATTGTTTCTGGAGTGACGGTTGCTGTCGATTTAGCAATTGCGGTCTTAGTTGGCATTATTATTTCTGCCCTGGTTTTCGCCTGGGAACATGGGAAAATGATACAGGCTGAAAAAAGAAAAACAGATGGACGAACGCTTTACCATCTGAAGGGCCCTTTATTTTTTGGCTCGGTGACGTCCTTTAAAGATCTCTTTGATTTTAAAAGTGATTCTGAACATATTGTGATTGACTTCGCCGAATCCCGGGTTTGGGATCACTCGGGACTTGAAGCCCTCCAAAATATCACTGAGCGTTACAGTCAAAACGGGAAAAAACTCCACCTTCTGAACTTGAGCAAGGAATGTAGAGGTCTGTTGGGAAAAGCAGGAAGTATTGTTGAACTGAGTGTGATTGAAGATCTGGAGTGGCATATTGCGGATGATGTCTTGGCTTAGGGAAGCTCTGAATAAGTCATGAATTGTTTTTTTCAGGGCAAAAAAGTCCCGCTTCTGCGTTGCAAATCTTGACCACGCATAGCAAGCGTACGGAGTTAGCGAGCGAATACAGATGAAGATCTTTTTCGTTTCGTGTCGTAGAATCCTTGCCTTTGAGGTGTGGTTTTTCCAAATAGCGTGGTATGGCTTCGCGAGAACCATCCTCTTCGATTTTCGCCTTGAATCGAGACATTTTATCTCCTGAAAAACTCAACCCGGACTTAATCAGAGGTTCCTTAGAAAAGGTCAGTCTCGAAAGCGGATATGGGCGAGGGTTTCAAAATGGCGTGTGCTTGGGAATAGATCGATAAGCACCAAGTTTGAAATCTCATGTACGGGTTTAAGCCTCCCTAAATCGCGGGCAAGCGTTCCGGGATGACAGCTCACGTAGATCAGCGTCTTAGGCCGGTATCTTTCCACCCAAGTATTCAGGGCTGGGAAGCCCTTCCTGGGCGGATCGAGGAGAATGAGATCGAATCGCTTCAAAGGCGATTTTCTTTCGAAGATCTTCAGTGCGGATAAGGGATAAAGGTCCAGATGGATGAGATCGGGATGCCTCTTTGCTGGGGGGACATCCACCATCACCCGGGTTGCTGCGTGTGCCTTCACTAAATCGTCGGAAAGATTACCGCCCCCCGCAAAGAGGTCGAGAATGGAGGAAACCACCGTCGCCTTTAAGCTTTCCCTAACGGCGCGCCGGAGCACTGCGTTCATTTCGTCGTTTACCTGAGAAAACCCGCCGTGTGCATACGGCCGGTTCCATTCGATCTTCAATTCCCCGTGGTGAAAGTAGAGTTCGCAGTGTCCGCTTCCGGAATGTTTTTCTTGCCGGTTTTTGTCCTCGTAAAGTCTTTTTAGGGCAGCCCGGAGCGCATCGCCTGCAATGATGCAATCGGGGATTTCCACAATACGGTCGATGAGGCCGTCAACCAGGCCCAGCTTGTTCTCTCTGTAATGCAGTTGCATCCGGTTGCGGTAGCCGGTTCTTCGAGGTGCCGATATGATTTCGAGCTTTGCCATATCGAACGCGATCTTCTGAAACGTTTTAACAAGGGCCGATTTTTTAAATCCCAACTCAGTTTCGTAGTCCGTGTGCAGATAGTCGCAACCGGGACAGTCTTGAAAGTGGGGGCATTCGGGCGGGGTGCGTTTCTCCGATGACGACTCAAGGGCAATCAATTTGGCAAATTGCACACCCTTTTTCGTTTTACAGATGTGTGCCGTCCCTGTTTCGCCGGGCAGGGTTTTGGCGATAAAGGTGATCTCTCCGTGGTTTTTATCGATGCCTTGTCCGAGCGGATCGATGTGATCAATTTGGAATTGGAAAGGCTGATCAGTCATTGTCATGCCTTGAATACGGTTCTGTCGCAAAGTTCGTATTGTTTTTACCAGCAGTTTCATAATAGCATCCGTGTCATCAAACAAATACTGTTTTTGGAGCCCTTATGCTAAGTTTTAAAGGATGCCATTTTGAGAAAGATATCATCTTGTTATGCAACCGATGGTACCTGTCTTATCCTCTGAGCTACCGTCACATCGAAGAGATGATGGAAGAACGTGGAATCGATGTGGACCACTCAACTATCAACCGCTGGGTTTTGAAATTTACTCCTTCTATCGAGAAAGAATTTAGAAAGAAAAAGAGGCCCATTGGCCTGAGTTGGCGAATGGACGAGACCTATGTCTCCGTCAAAGGGAAATGGAAGTATCTTTACCGCGCGGTAGAGAAACAGGGTCTAACGATAGATTTTATCCTCACAGCAAAGCGGGATCGGAATGCAGCGCTGAGGTTTCTAAACAAGGCGATAAAATTCCGGAAGAAACCCTCGAAGATTAACATCGACAAGAGCGGGGCTAACAAAGCTGGAATCAGAATATATAATCAGGAGAACGGCAAACGTATAAAGATCCGGCAGTGCAAATACCTCAATAATATTATCGAGCAAGACCACCGTTTCATCAAAAAGAAGATACGACCTATGCTTGGATTTAAATCATTCCGAAGTGCCAGGATCACTCTGGGCGGCATTGAAACAGTTCAATATGATTCGCAAGGGCCAGATGAAACAGCGGGTTGGACAGCACCAGACCTTCGCCCAACAATTTTTCTCATTGGCAGCTTAGAGGCTGAGATCTACAGGCCCTTTTTGTCCTATGGGGTAATTTGCGACAGAACCCAAAAAACCCCAAATTATGGTTGAAAGATCACACTTATAGGCAACAATAGCGAATTCCTATTGAAACCTGCTAATATACAACCATCTCGGTTTTTATCGACTTACAGGGAAAAAGGGAGCGGTGAGGGTGAACGCGGCAACCCCTTGCCTCCCCCTTTGAGGGGATTGTTTTATTTCAATCATCTGATATCCTGAATGTACGCCTAGCAAGAAATTCTTTAAGCGTATTCTCCTTCTTGGCTGGGGGGGGAGCCTCCTGAGTTATTGTCAAATCTGGTGTATGAGATCTTCATTAAGCGGCGACCTGATCTGATTTATTGATCTCAATCCCAT
>DUAG01000077.1 GCA_012960925.1 Candidatus Manganitrophaceae bacterium | reverse complement strand
AGCCGACAAAAAACTCCACCCAGGAAAGCTCAAAATGTGAAAAACCTCGAATTAATTTAAGCATTCCCTTGATTTCGGGGTCTGACCATTACACGGCGAAAGGATTTCCTTTCGTCCTTCCTTAATTTCTTGCGCTCACTTGAGCAATAAAAAGTAAAATTAAAAACAAACACAAGTAAGTTAAAGTCCCCTCCCATTTGGCCCAGGGGTTGCACTCCTTAGACTTCCCTAATCGCTGGGATTGTGTGGATTAGGTGTTATTGTAGATTAGGAAAGTTCTAAGACTCGTTCTATGACTCGATCCGATTTCACGTGACCACGCACTTGTTGTTTATTACATGATCAGTTGATATTACGCCATTGCAAATAAAGCACTAAACATTGTTACCAAAACATGTATTATTGCTTTGTGGCCTTTCACTCCGGTATTCCTTCGTTCATCCAGGGATTGGAGATCGCTTCATTCCTCCGGGCTTCTGTCGATCGGTTCTAGGCACCGCGACATCCATCCAGACGGCATCGTCAGTCCGTCATTGGTTTAGGATCTGATCCTGGCAAACCCAGCAGGATCTTATCTTGTCTCTTCTCATTATCGATCACCTGTTCATACATGGAGCAACAACGTGATGGTGCAAAACCTGGACTCTAACCTCGCCCAATGAGCGGAGAGGACAAGTCCAAGCCTAAGAAATCCACGCGGGAGTCAACCAGGACAACAAGTCAACCGAATTGGTACGGTAATCGAGAAGAAGTAGTAGTAAATTCATCCACTAGGAAAGGAGGCGAGGACGCGAATATGGTCCATCATACGCCAACAAAGAAGAAGAAGGATGGCGTCCCGAGGGGCAGCCATGAGGAGGAGACCGATCCCGAGGCCGAGGACTCGGACGGCGGCAGCCAGAATGGTGGAACGCTCAAGTTTAATTTTGCGGATTTACCGGACCCGGAGACGATGGGCAAAGCAGGGGGGTCCGCCGCCAATGCTGGTACTGCAGCTTCAGTTCCCGGAGACGGAAAAGACGCGACCAAAAAGGCCAAGATGAAAGAGGCCAACAATTCCACATCATCAGAGGGCGCCACAATGCTGGCAGATGCACGGGTGGCCTTTCGCGCGGAGGTGACCCAGGTGAGAGACGTGGTGGCGATGCTATTGCAGGACATCGACAGGGCAGTCACTACGGAGGATGCTATGAGGGATGACGCCTTGAAAGCGGCTGTCGCCGTCATGGAGGAACGATTAGACGAGTACCACGCGTTGCTCTTGGCGAGGGGTGAGCCGGAAATAGCGGATGAAGCAGTCGAAGCGTTCAACGAGTCGGCAATTGAGGCAAAAAAGCACAGGAGGGCAGCAAGGAGGAAAAGAGAAATCCTCGAGCTGAGGGAAGACGCGGCCAAAATCAGAAACCTCCGCGTGAAGCCAAGCGTGCCGCAGGGCCAGGCTCTGAGCCTCAAACAGCCTACCACGACCAAGGTGGAGACAAGTGGCGACGAGGAATTGCAGGTGGTGAAGAAGCCGTCGGCGAAGGAAGAAAAGAGGACAGCGGATGAAAACTTCAAACACGTCAAGGAAGTGGAGCATCAAATGACTGCGATCCAGCGCAAGAGGCCGAGCTTCATCAAGGCCAAGGAGAAGTC